>JAICRQ010000422.1 GCA_025966435.1 Anaerolineales bacterium
CCACCCCGAGCAGAGCCATGCCAAACAGGCTGGAAAATAACCAGGCAAAGATAATGGCGCGGGCAGGACGTTTTATCCTGCCCCATGTAGTGAGGAAAATGCCTCCCAGCACAGCTGCGAACGCGCCAGCCGATTGGACCGCGCCCAGCATCTGGGTATTATTGCCGGTACGCAGCAGGATCATGGGATACAGTACAGCCGCAGATAATGCGATTCCGGAAAATAAGTTGCCGGTAAAAAATATCAATTGAAGACCCAACAGGTTTGGTCGTTGAAGAATGTACTTAATTCCATAGAAAGCTTCACTCAGGAATTTACTATGGGAGAGTTCCCCTTCTATGGTTCTGGGAGGCTGTGGAATTTCAACAAGGAGCAAAACAACGATGCCAATTACAAGTGCAAACAAGTTGAGAATCAAGATACCATTTAATCCAATCACCAGGTACATCACGCCCGCCAGCAGTGGACCAAAAATCCCGGGCAGCTCATAGAGCAGTGAAATCAGCCCGTTGGCGCGGATGTATTGTTTCTTGGACACCATGGTGGTAATCGCGGCTGCATATGAGGGAGACTGGAAAGCAGAGCCTATTCCCTGGAATACGGCTGCTATATACAAATGCCAGACATCCAAAAGTCCCGCGGTTTGAAGAAGGAGCAAAATTGTCAGCGCGATGAGAGAGGAAAAATCGTACACAAGCATCATAAGCTTGCGATTGCTGCGATCGATTAAGATCCCGGCGAATGGCACAGCCAGAAGATAAGCACTGAAGAAAAAGAACTCTAAAATTCCGACGGCTGTCCCACTCTCGGTGATACTAAAGATCCAGATGGGTAATGCGACAGCAGTAATGCTGGAAGCGATACCAGAAACCATCTGTCCCAACCAGATAATAAAAAGACCCCTCATACCGCTTGGGCGCTGAAAAGGCAGCTTCAATTCTCGCATTCTGGTGAGCATATCACAGCGAATCAGAGACGACAAGCCTCAAGTTGTAAGATTTACTTGTAAAGTCATTTCAAATGAGGCGGACTCCTGGAAACCTTAATGAAACGAATACGGGTACAATCGCGGCAGGACTTTCCCAGAAATGCAGCCTCGCCCCTCGTTTGACCGTGAACTTTTGATTCCCATTGTAGTTGGGGTCGTTTCGATTCTTGGACTTGCGTGGATCTTTTTGGCAAACTATCGCAGCGAGGCGCCGATCCCTCCCACGGTAGAACCCACTGCGATTCCTTTCGACTCCAGCCCCTTCGTGACACGGACCCCGCGTCCTCGACCATCGGCGACCCCCACCCTGGAAGAAATGCCTCCCACCGCTACCGGAACCAGTCCTGTTGCTTACCCGGGGTACCCGGGGCCGCCGTCTGAAACACTTTCCTCAGCCGGTACCCTGATCAGCGAGAGCCAGCCGCTCCCATCCGGAAAATATGATGATACGGATCCCAATATTGCGTATGACAGGCACTGGACGTATAGAATGAATTCCGGGACGAAGTACGCATACAGAGGAACCTTACATACATCAGATAGCATTGGAAATGAACTGTCCTTCCACTTTACAGGGCAACGAATCTTACTGGGCTACCAGCGCGGGCGAAGCTTCGGGACGGTGACGGTTATGATTGATGGGGAGCCCTATCGCTTCCATCAGCAGGCCTTTGGCAATATCTGGCGTTCGCCTCAGCTTTCTCCGGGCACCCATTCTGTGAGAATCATCCACGAGAGCGGACAATCTGTCAATCTGGATTATATAGAAGTCGTGGGTTAAGTTCAGGCGGCTTCGGCGGGGACGAGCTGATCATGATCGGGCAGGATATCTTCGGCATGCCGGATGTAGTGGATTAAGTACCCTGTCAGCCCTGCCAGAATCCCTCCGAAGCTGCCGAGGAAAATCAGCAGTCCCATGCCTGCTCCGGGTCCCGGTGTAATTAGCCAGTCAAGAGCGGAGGAGAGTCCACTGGGGGCGCGCATCGCCGGTTCGAACACATAATCCGCCAGCGTACCCGCGATCAGTGGGGAAATCGGGTTGGTCATCCAGGCGATCAACATACGTGCCGAGAACACACGCCCCTGCACATCCGGTGCGACCTTCGACTGCCAGATCGCCTGATTCGAGCCGTTGATTATCGGAGAGATGACGGAAGATAATGCTATCGCGACAATCCATAGAGGGAGTGAAGTACCCAGCCCCACAAGGGAGAAAAAGAAGCTGGAAACGACCCAGCCTGCCAATACCCCATGGACTCTGCGCTTAAAGCCGCCCCAGGCGCTCATGAGGACTCCTCCCAGCACACCGCCAATGGCTCCCGCAGATTGAACCAGCCCCAGGCTGACAGCATCATTGCCGGTGCGCAGCAAAATCATCGGGGCGAGGAGAATAAATGCGATCCCCAAACACAGATTCCCAAAGAAGAAAACCAGCTGCAAACCGAGCAGACTGGGCCGTGCGAAGATATAGCGAAACCCGAACGCTGCCTCTTTAAGGATATTCCCCTGGGCTTGTGCACCTTCTGCTGTACGCACAGGCTGAGGGATATGCACGAATACCAACACCAAAACCGCTAACACAAACGTAACCACATCAAGCGACAAGATTCCGGTGATCCCAATGACGGGCAGCAATGTGCCGGCGAGCATGGGAGCAAGAATTCCGGGGCCCATTTCGATGAGTGACATCATACCGTTGGCACGCCCCAGCTTTTCTTTTGGAATCATCGTGCTGATCGTCGCAGAATAGGCGGGCCATTGAAAAGCGTTTCCCAGCCCCTGAACGATGGCAGCGGCATAGAGATGCCACACTTCCAGAGCGCCGAAGGCCTGCAATGTCAGGATGGATATCGTTGCCAGCCCTGCCGTTAGATCGCTGACCATCATCATCATTTTGCGATTGTGCCTGTCCACCAGCACGCCTGCCAGGGGAGTGACGATCAGAAGCGGCGTGATAAAGAAAACCTGCATCAGGCCCAACGCGGTGGCGCTGCCCGTCTCTTCGAAGACCCAGATTGTGAATGCGAACGCCGTCATATTCGTGGCGAGGACAGAGATGATCTGCCCCAGCCAGACAAGCGTGAAACCAAACATTCCCGTCGGACGATTTGTATTCTGCATGTTATTCCTCAGAAACCCGAGTAAATTCCCGGCAGGATAACACAATCTCAAGAGTCAAACAACCCCGCGTTTGGCGGGGTTGTTTGACTTGCTCTCACGCGATCAATTTATGTAAGCGGGTTTGCTTGGCACTCACTCCACATAAATCTCTACGTGCTCCCCGTCCTCATCATCGGTGACGTCGATAATCTTGCCGGTCATCCCGGTCCGCACAGCGTCCATCACGTTGGACATATCCACGCCTTCGACCTCGGGCGCGAAATGCGCGCCGATCTTCATCCCGGCATCCACGAGCGCGAGCGGGATCTGTACCGAAGCCTTCGAGCGGCCCGTGCGCACATCCGTCACACGGATCCGCAGCCAGCGCGGTCCGCCGGGCATGCCCGGGGCGCGCGGGGGGGTGGGAAGCCGTTTCTCATTCAGCGCCGCTTTAGCGGGGTGGTTCATTGAGCAGTAACCAAAATAATCCCAATTGTGCGACAGCTTCGACGAATTTTTCGAATTCAACGGGCTTCACTACGTAGGCGTTAACACCAAGCTTGTATGACTCGATGACATCCCGCTCCTCTTTCGAGGAGGTGAGTACGACAACCGGTATTACCTTCTTTTGCTCGTCGTTCTTAATTTTGCTTAAC
>JAICRQ010000127.1 GCA_025966435.1 Anaerolineales bacterium
GATCATGAGTTACTGCGGAACGCTCTGACCTTCCATGCCTTCCAGCAATTGCGGCAGATACCAAACCTGTTGGTCGGTGGCGACTTCGCCTTCCGCGAGATATTGCGTGCCATCCTGCAGGTTGAGAGGACCTGTCCACAGATTGAGACCACCCGCCAGAGCAGCGATGAACTCATCCACTTGCGCGGCGGCTTCAGGGCTGAGTGCGTCGCCCTTCACAAAACCCACAATGCTAGTGTCAGGATTATTGATGTCCGACCAATCCGGGGCAATCCAGCTAAATGTGGACTCAAAGTTACCTTCCATGGCCGAGCCAATTGCCTCGACATACGCAGGACCCCAGTTGAAATAGGGGACTCCTAGACACACATCTGCACCTTCTTCGCAGGAGCCAATGTAGTCATACGGGATGCCCCAAACTTCTTTACCCGCATCCGACGCCTTCTTCGCTTCGGTCAGGCCTTCGGTCGTATCAATACCGGAGATGATCACATCGTAGCCAGTATTGATGAAATCGTTTGCGACCTGAGTTGGGTCTGAGGTAAAGCCGGGGATATTGAACCAAAAACCGATCCATGTGACCTTGAACTCCAGATCGGCAGGATCCTTGCCGGCGTAGTTCTCCCAGCAGTACCTCGCGCCGAGATAAGCGGAAGACGCCAGACGACGAGTCTCGTCGTTGATCAACGGTCCAAGGTAACCGATCTGCCCTGTCTGCGTCGAGAGAGCGGCAGCACAGCCCGCGATCATCTTCCCATATTCCATGCGGCCAAAGATATTTGCCAGATTTGGAATCTCTTCAAATGCCTTCCCCTCGGACCAAACTTGATCGCCAGAAGCCATAATCACGCTGACATCCGGATTCGCCTTTGCGAATGCGGTGGAAGCGTCTTTCATATCATCCGAGTTGAAGATGACCAGGTCTGCACCCTGAGATACCAGTTCCCCGGCAAGCTGGTCCGGCGTGGTTCCGGGGCGGTCCGCGGGATTGACCTTGTCCAGATAGATCATGTTCGCGCCGAGCTTCTCTGCCGCATATAGCCCGCCCTCATAGTGGGCCTGACTGTAGCCGCGGTCATTATATGGACCTACCAGGAGCATACCGAAGGTGAATTCTTCGCCGGGCGCTTCCGTAGCACCAGGAGCTTCCGTGGCAGGTGCCTCTGTCGCAGCAGGTTCTTCTGTTGCAGGCGGCTCCGTGGCTGCCGGAGGTTCTGTGGCAGGGGGAGCTTCGGTTGTTGCAGGAGCACCACATGCTGCGAGGATGAGTGTACATACAATCGCCAGAAATAGGACTTTACGCATTTTCTTCTTCTCCTTGAAAAGTGTAGATACAGAATGGGCAGCAAACTACTATTTACTTTGCGGGTACCTCCTTTCGGTGAACGAGAAGCTATTGTCTATACAATTATAAACGTTAATGTGTGCTGATATTGTATGACAGGTGATCGGATAAAGACAAGTATCTATACTCATGAATTACAAGCGAACATGTTTCTGGCTTCGGAGATCGTTTCCACTTTTACCTCCGATTCCTTTTCCATCGTTTCGAATTCTATTCGCTGCCACAGCCAGCACAGGGAAGGTCCCACAATGTTTTTCGACACTCTATAAGACTCTTGCGATAGCTTGAGGGCTCGCTCCCAATCCCCCACATGAGCATATCCTTCTATGAAGACAAAGCGCTCGATGGGATCGTTTGGATGATCGTCCAGCTGGAACGCGATGTCGCCCAATTCAGCAACTTTCTCCCAGTCACGAGATTGCCGGGCAAGCTCCGCCTTTTCGAAGTAATAACACCAGCCTTGTACGGGCTCCCGACCAAAGAGAGAAGCTGGCAGAGTCGCCGCATGTTCTTCATGGATCAGTGACGTATCACTCAAATTTGCTGCCTCGCGCAGCAGTGGCACCAGGAGCCTGTTCGAAAAGTCAATCTGCGGATCAAGTACACGTAGGCACCCGGGCGGGCTGTAGTCAATGACGACTAGCTTCGAAGTGTTACCGTGAAAGGTCTTCGCAAGATAATTCTGCTCGATCGGCAGTCCCGGTATGAGGTCCGGCAAACCGCGGTTGAGGCGGATGGAGATAAAGTACAGGATGTGATCCATCTCTCCCTCGCGGCTATAGATCCAGTTCAGAGGACCAGAGAGCGAGTTGTCGCTGAAATAGGTGACGGGAAGATCGTTGGAGATGATCGCTGTATTTGGTTCGAGCGAGGGCATGCGCCAGCTCATCTGCCAGAAGAGATCCTGGTGAACTTCCCAGTCGCGGATATAGGCAATATTCGTTTCGAATTGTTTGCCGATGGAAAATGCGATCAATAACGCCAGTAAGCTGTACTGAAGTTTGGGTCTGGAACGGAGCAGGCTCAGCACAGCCACAAGAAGAAGACTCGACCCCAGCATGAACGGCATCGTGAAGCGGTCCGCGGAAAAATGGAGCTGCGGTTCAATGCCCACGAGCCAGAACGATCCGCCGGCAAACAGCCATGCGGCGAACCCAAGCAAAAATATCTGCCAGACTGGTGCTCGTTCTCTTTGCTCCGCCTGCCTAAAGAATAGAAGGTAAAGGGCAACCAGGATTGCCGAAACCAGCACCAGGAAAGCCGCCAGAATCGTCACGCGCAGACCTAATTGCTCCACACCGGTTGCCTCGAATGGGAACATCCAGGCGTGAACCACCGTTTCCCAAAATGCCATTCCAATGGCTCGAAGAAGTGTTGTGATTCCCAGAATTGGGTTTTGGCGTAATACGTCTAAGGTCACATACTCATAACTAGCATTCTGGTTTTCAAAAAACAACAGACGCCACAAGGTGACACCGACCATGACGGCAAAGTAAGGGATAAACAACAAGATCACACGTCGAATCTTTTGCTTCCATACCCCATCGATCGCAACCCAAAAGAGAACGACTCTCAAGAATTCCAGAAAGTAAAAATACTCCATCGTCAACAGATTGACAACTGAGAATGCCAGCGCGGCAACCGTCAAGGGCAGGCGTCGTTCCGGCTGGCGCATGGCAAGCACCGATAAGTACAGAGATAACAAAAAGCAGTTGAGGACAATGTAAAAATGCGAATACATCAACGCGATAAAGTTTTGTCCCAACCCCGGATACACAAGGAACAAGAGACTCGTCCACACCGCGGGGCGTTCATCCCTGTGCCAAACCTGACGCAATAACAACCAGACCAGGACCGCCGTAAGCCAGCGCAGAATCACCATCAGCAGCTGCCAGCGCCAGGGATAGGGTCCCAGCAGCGGCATTGTGACTTGATAGATCATCCCCCAGAACGGGCGGCTGGTGGAAAAGGTCTTGGTCAGCGCGGCAGGCCCGAGTTCGTAATAAATCCACGTCCACGGCGCTTCATCCCAGTAAAAACCGCGCTCCCAAAAGAACAGTCCGTAGGCTAGCATGGCGACAACGAACAACACAATCGGCACACCGCGCGATGAGGATAAACGTGTTTTGAATGGCTCCAGATGCGCCTTCATGCCAGTGTCAATTCCATGCGATGGCGTTGGTAACGACCTTCGGAGAAGGTAGCGATGACTTGGAATCCTTCTTTCTCATACAAAGAGATAGCGGCTAAATTTTCTCTTTCAACGCTGAGAAGTACCGATCGGTATTGGCGGGCACGGCTTTCTTCTATAAATGCACTGAGGAGTGTCTTTCCGAGTCCTCTCCCCTTTTGATGTTTCGCCACACCAATGTAGGTAAGCTCTATCGCGCCCTCTTTTACACCTTCTGGACCGGATAGGGAAAATACAGAAGAAATCAATTGCCATAACACGATTGGACGAGTCAGTGTAATTCGGAGCATTTGAAGAGAAAACCACAAAAGCGGGGAGCGAAGCTGTGACGTAATTCTATCAGGGTGGGGCGAACCCATCGCCCAGCCGATAACCTCACCAGAGGACGAAATAGCACAAAACCCGACGACATTTGGGTCCGCCCTCGCAATTTGATAGTAACGCCAGACAAATGGAAGCCCCAAATCCGAGAGCAGTGTGTGCATGACAGAATCATGCAATAGAGCCAGGCGCTGGATCTGGTCCGCTTTCAACTGAGAAATCTCGATCAAACGATATTCCATGTGGCATCAAGCCAGCCCCTTGATCAACAAGGGTCCAAGCATGCGCACAGCAAAAGCAGGCAACCGCTTCCAGATCGAGATCGCAAGCTGAAATCTGGGATTCTTTTGATTGAGCTCTGGCAGTTCATTGCCAGGCATCAGGGCGTACCAGTATGCCAGTTGTTTCTTACGCGGCTTCCATTTCATTTTGAAGATCTCATTGCCGGAGCCAATCAAGCTGCGACCGAGATCAAACGTTTTGCAGCCTCTCTGAGAGTAACGTTCTAAGGCTGACCAGTATAAAAACTCACCAGCGTACTCCGAACGGAAACGACGTAAGATATTGGCATGTAGATTTGTGACTGTATCGCCGTGAAAGATAAAGACTCCTGCGCCAGCCAACTCGCCTTGCGGCCCGTACACAACGGCAAACTCCAGCGAGTCGCCAAGCGACTGTGCCATCGTCCATAAATACGCTTTGTTGTGATACGGCGAGCCTAACTCGTGCATACTATGCGCCAGCGCTTGGTAGGCATCATCGAGCAAATCGAGATGGCCAAACTTGATGGAAAAACCCTTTCGTTGCGATTTACGGATATGGTTACGGTGATCGGAACTATAGTCTTTCATCAATTCGTCCGGCTGAAGCGCAAGATCAACAAGATACGTGGCATACACAGGATGCTGAAGCCAGCCTTCGGGAGGATGCTCCTCCTCCGCCTCAAACCGGACATTGACATACTGCACGCCCAATTCTCTCCCAATCGTCCGAGCCTTTTCGAGCAAGGCATCGCGAGATGCGCGGGAGGAGTAAGCAAACCCGCCATACGACCCAAACGGCGAGGTGGTGAGGTAATCTCCAAAGAGAAAGTGCTTCACGCGGACCAGAGCGAGCCATCCGTCGATGTTGTTCGCGGTCTGAGAGAGCATTCTATAGACCGGGAACCCATAAGTCTTGTGGACAAACGTAAGCCAGGGGTCCAGCCCGACAAACCGGGCAGCATACGCCAGCGCTTCTGGCAAAAGAATCGTTTCATCTCCTGGCAAAGTGCGGACCTCGGGAGTCATCGGGCGGTCCTGATCTTCAACGTTTCTTCCAGGTAGGTTCCCAACGGGGAAACAGGAAAACTGCGCAGGAGCTCTGCGAGGAAAAACGACTTGTCGCGCAGGAAAGGCAGAAATAACGGGTTGCGCATCAAGTCCCGCGTGAGACGTGAGGATATACCGGGGCTGACCAATTCATAGGGATGCAGAATGATCACCGGGCTAAGCCCGCGCTTCAACTCCTGCTCAATAATTTTGAAGAGACGTCTCCCCATCAACCCAATGCTGAAGCTGGAGCCATAAGGAAATTCACCGCCAAACAGCAAATTAAATGAGAAATCGCGCGGTGCAATATATTCCTCGTTTTTTCCATGAAGCTTCAGAGTACTGACGGGAATCTCCCACACCTTTCCTTTTTGCAGTAAGGTGCCTGCGGGTGCATAAATCGAGGAACTATATAGAAAACCTGCGTCCCCCAGCAGCTCATACCCCGACTCGCTGATGCCAACCATCGGCGCGCGATAGCCGCGAATGCCATATTGCTGGCACCATACCGCAGAGGCGCGCAGGTCTTCCGCGAGCTCCTTCACGTTAATGAGGGGACGATGGATATGACAATGCAGACCGAGCTCATGCCCGGCGGCAACGATCTTTTCAGGCACCTCCGGGTACCACCCGGCGATTTCCCCGACGAGATAAATACTGGCTTTGGAGTCACCTAATTGCTCGAGAATCGGATCGATCGCATCTAGCGTAAAGCCTGCATCGAGGTTGCGGCGCTGCTCGTGATCGGTCAGCTTGTCATAATGTCGAAACAATGCGAACACCGGCTCATAATCAATACTCAGCAGCACACGGGGGGAGAGTGACATAGAGAAGTGGAAAGCCTAGTCCGTTAATAAAAGAGCAGTCATCCCGCTGTTTGCAGGATAACTACCCAATTATATAACCATAAACTACTCAAACTAGGGAACAATCCATGTACCGGTTTCCCCTCTCAGAGCGCGACCGATATTCTCGGGGTTTGTGATCAATGCCTGTTTGCCGCCGCTCTCAAGGAACCAGGTAATGGCTTGAAGCTTGGGCGCCATCGAACCTTTTGCAAAGTGCGTGCCTTCCGCGAGGTATTGCTTGGCTTCAGCAAGAGTCATCTTATCCAGCCACTTCTGCTCAGGCTTGCCAAAGTTAATAGCGACCTTTTCCACCGCGGTGGCGATAAGAAATAACTCGGCGCCAATCTCCTGCGCAAGCAGAGACGAGGCAAAATCCTTGTCGATCACGGCAGCGACTCCTTGATGTTCGCCGTTGCCTTTATCCACCACCGGAATCCCACCACCACCGACTGTAATGACGGTGACACCGGCATTGAGCAATAACTTAACCGAATCCAGCTCGAGGATTTTCTGCGGCAGCGGTGACGGAACGACCCGGCGCCAGCCACGGCCGGCATCCTCCACCACTGACCAGTTCATCTCGCTTTCGCGCCTCTTCGCTTCCCCTTCATCCATGAACGAACCAATCGGCTTGGACGGTTTCTGAAACGCCGGATCATTCTGATCCACCAGCATTTGCGTGATGACCGTCGCCGCGCTTTTTTGGATGCCGCGCCTGTGATACTCGTTCTGCAGTGCCTGCTGAAACTCGTATCCGATCGCACCCTGCGAGTCCGCACCGCAGACGTCTAACGGGACTTCGTGCATCCCCTCCACCTTTGCAGCGATCTCCGAGCGGCGCAGGATGAACCCGACCTGTGGTCCGTTGCCGTGACCGATCGCCAAGTCCCAGCCAGCTTCGATCATGTCCGCGATATGATGGACAGTCTCACGCAGCGCCGCCATCTGGTCTTCCACGGTCACATGCTTATCATCTCGGATTAACGAGTTGCCGCCGACGGCAACGACAGCGAGCTTATTGGGCATTTCTTTCTCCTACGCCATGGTCAACGCCATGACAGCCTTTTGCGCATGGAGGCGATTCTCCGCCTCATCGAACACAACCGAGTTAGGACCATCCAGGATGGCGCTGGTCACTTCGATGTCACGGTCCGCAGGCAACGGATGCATATAGATAGCATCCTGCTTTGCCACGCCGAGCTTGGCATCGTCCATGATCCAGTCCTTATAGGAATCCTGAAGCTTCTTGCCTTCGGCTTTATCGGTAGTCGTTAAGAGCGGACCCCAGGATTTGGCATAGATCACATCGGCGTCCTTGCAGGCTTCGGTCATGCCATCTTTGCTATCAACAATCTCGAAGCCTGTTCCGGCGATGCGCGCCTGTTCCTTCGCCTGCTCGACGATATCCGGCATGAGTGGAAATTCCGGTGGGTACGCCAGTGTTACGTCCATGCCAAAGCGCGGCATTTGCAGGATCAGAGACTGGGGCACAGAAATCGGTTTGAGGTAGGAAGCCGCATACGCCCATGAAACGACGATCTTCTTCCTGCGCAAATCACGACCCTTCTTCTCCATAATGGTCATCAAATCTGCCAGGCACTGGAACGGATGATAAACATCGCACTGCATGTTCAACACAGGAGCACGGCTGGATCTAGCGACATCGTTTAAATATTTATTTCCATCGCCATAGTCACAGTGACGGATGGCAATGCCGTCGAAATAACGACCGAAGATTTCGCCGATTTCCACAGGTGTGTCGCCGTGTGAGATCTGCGTGGTGTTCGAGTCGATGAAGGCAGCATGCCCGCCCAATTGTGCCATACCTGCTTCGAAAGAACTGCGTGTACGCGTGGATGAAAAGAAAAATAACATTGCCAGCACTTTGTCGCGTAGATAGGCGTGAGGCTGGTTTAGTGCCCGCATCCGTTTGAGATCCCAGGCGACATCCAAAACGGTTTCGACTTGCTCTTTTGTGAAGTCTAGGTCGCCAATGAAATCGCGGCCTCTGAAATTCGTTTGCATTCGTTTAGTCTCCTTGTTTCTTATGATTCATCTGCAAGCCAATTTTGTTAGCTTTGTACTGCTGAGTTAAGTTGATACTCTCAATACTTCCGCATTTACAGATTTTCCGTTCTGCCAAAATAATCGCGCACCTTCGCAGTAGTCCACAAAACCGCCCCAGGATTCATAGTCTGCATCTGGGAACGCTGCGACCACGCCTAATTCGACCACCCCACCGTGATTGACTACCAAGGCGGCAGTATCCTCATGCAGGGATTTCGCCAGACCGGCGTAGTAATCCGCAAGACTTCTTGCATACTTCGTCGCGGCGTTGCCACGTTTCACTGCTTTAGCATAGGCAGCAAAAGACTGCGGCCACGGGATTTCAGCATCCACATAAGGTCCATATGTATTCATGAGTTCCACTTGTTCATCTACAGCAAAGCCCATTGCAATCGCCGTCTCAAAGGCGCGCGGGAGCGTCGAGGTGACAA
>JAICRQ010000074.1 GCA_025966435.1 Anaerolineales bacterium
TGACCGCATCCACGCCCGCGTGCACTGCCGCGTCGATCATTTGCCTGACAATGCGGAGATCGCCATTGTGGTTGATGCCAATCTCGGCGATGATATAGGCAGGGTGTCCATCCCCCACCATACGATTCCCAATCTTTATTTCACGAGACATGTTTTCTCCAAGTGTAAATTCTATAACGTAGTGTAATTATGGCAGTGATAAATCAGTAACTTCGACAAAGTCGAATGGAAAACTCCAGGAGGAATAATAGTGCCGGTCCGGGAGCAGAGGGTAATCCGCTTCAAAGAATTGATTGAGCAACACCCGAAAGGAATTGACCGGCGAGATAGATGGATAGAGCCGTGTGTAATCCTGATTCGGGAAATAATAGGCATTCAAAATGCCAAACCGTTCTGCAGGGAGGGTGTTCTCCAGCGAACCCCAGTGCAGGTACGCGCCGGGACCGTGGTCGCTTTGAATAATGATAATCGGAGGTGTCGTGGAGCGTGTCCGGATGGCATCCACCGTTTCGAGGACGAGTCTGTTGACGTACTGAATCTGTCTGCGATAACCCGCGAGGTAGTTCTTATGGGAATGGTCACGGATATAGTAATTGGCATCATTCAAGGTAAATGGCGTATCGTGATTCACTACCCTGCCATCTTCATCAAAGACAAACGGAGGATGAGGCGCGATGATGTGGGCATAGACAAAGTAATTCCCTTCCAGCGACGGGACGTCCTGCAATTTTATAAAAGTCAAGAGTATATGCCGGCGATGCGTATCATACGGCATTCCGATCAAGGCTTTGTTTAAAGCAGGCACGTGCGATAAAACCCGCGCCATGCTATGGTCAATCAGAATGCTTTCAAACGCGGTCACAGGATAGGCAAGGCCACTCTGCGAATCATCATAATAAATCTCCGCGCTGGAAATCGTCGCTTTATATTCATTATGAAATGAAACCAACTGATACCCGTGTTGTGCCAGGATGCTTCGAACTTTGTTGTTCTCCACCAGGTGGACCAGGTCGCCTCGTTTGTCGATCTTGGTGCCGTTCGCATTTAAGCTTTGCAGGTAATCCATGTTGAGAGAAGAGCTGAGCGATAACATCGTTTGAATATAGTTGCTGGAAGGCTTTTCTGCCACATAAAAGCCTCTGGCGGAGAGGTCATTCAGAAAACTGGAATTATCGAATTCATAGAGAGTTTGCAGAATATCCTGCCTGCCGTAGCCATCGAGGACGATGTAATAGACATCCGGTCGGCCTTCCGTAGGCTCGGCGACAACGGCCTGAGCAGGTTGTTTCGGCGCTAAAGAAAGTCCGTTTTCGAGCAGGTAACTGCCCATCCGAACGCCAGTATTCAGGAAGAACAATATCGCCAGCAGATTGAAATACAGGTTTACGGAAGCGACGTCTCTGATCTGTTTTTGTACGATCCAAGACCAGATCAACATAACGACCGTGACCAGTGCCAGCGTTAAGAGATTTGACCGGGCGGGTCCAAGGGCAAAGGACTCAGAAATCCAAACCGCTGCGTCTCCGAACAGAAAGAAAAGGACAAGAAATAAAGAAGCAACCAGGCTGGCTCTGCGCCAATCACGGAAGAAGAGAAATGCCACTCCAAAGACTATGAGACCAAAGAGCAGGGAGAGCAAAAGAGGACGAAGGATTTCAGAAAAGCTCAGTTCCGCGACGTTGATCGAAAATAGGTGCAGCACCGGTTGGATCGAGAGGAGCAAGGGAGCAAACACCCCTCGCTCGAAGAAACTGATCCAGCCCGCGCTTCCGTGCTTACGAGTCTTCATTCTTTGTGCACCATCGACATTCAGGGTTTTCTTAGCCAGTTCAACAGGCGATGCTATGCCCGCGCAAGGATCAAATCGATCAACTCGCGTAAAGCGCCATGTCCGCCCGTCCGACCCAATACATGGTCCGCGGCGCGAATCACCTCTGGATACGCATCTGCCACGGCGACAGACCAAGCCGCAATCGCAAAACAGGGGAGATCATTTAAATCGTTGCCCACATAGATGACATTCGTCGCCGGGATATTTTTTTGCTCCAAGACCTCTTGCATCACGCGCCCTTTGTCATGAACTCCGATTCCATGGATCGCCTCGACCCCCATCTTTTTGGCGCGGGCTTCCACCACCCTGTTCGGCTCCGACGAAAGGATCACCACCTCAATTCCATGACTGCGCAGCTCTTTGAGGCGCATACTATCACTCCGGTACGCGGCAACGAACTCTGTCCCCTCTTCATCCACCCAGACGCGGTTATCGGTAATTACACCGTCGAAGTCAGAGATAATAAGCTCCACTTTTTCAGGTATCGGCCGTTTGCTGGCGAAAGCCGTACCCGGAGTCACGATTTCCAGTCCACTGTTTGCTACTGCCTCATATTTCGCCCAATCCGACAGGGTATCGATATCTACCGTGTAACGTGGGTCGATCACCAGCGGATAGATTACATCGCCCGTCAGTGATTTCTTCTGTTTGATCGTCCCGACACGAATGGCATCGATATGTCCCGTCTGCCAGTAGACCGGTGGCAGGATCTGGCGCGGCGCGTTGTACGGTTCGGGGAGTCCATCTACCTCAAGCAATGGCTTCATTGGCTGCCCCTCGCCAGCGAAGCGCCACATCTTGTGCGGATTCTGCCCTGCCGGGACCACGCCGCGCACGCAATCTGCATCTTCATGTTCCATCAGAATCTTTACTGCATGATCCACGCAGTCTTTCGGACGGATGGGCGAGGTCGGGCGGACCTGGATCACAATGTCGGGTTGATAGCTTTCCTTCTCCTCCAGCCACTGTAAAACATGTTCAAAGACTGGCAAATCCGTGGTTTGATCCTGCGCGAATTCTGCCGGACGCAGGAACGGCGTTTCGGCGCCGTATTTGCGCGCCACTGCCGCGATCTCTTCATCATCCGTCGAGACGATGACTCGCGTCACACTTGCGGCTTGTTTCGCCGCGGCAATGCTCCAGGCAATGAGCGGATAGCCCGCAAAGCTGCGGATATTCTTGCGCGGGATTCCTTTCGAGCCGCCGCGAGCGGGAATGAGGGCGAGGATCTCAGTCATAGTGTTGGTAGATAGGTAAGCAGGTAAACAAGTAGACAGGTTGATATGCTGGTACCTGTTTACTTGTATACGTGTCTACATATCTACTTCCTCACCACGCCGTCCACCCACCATCCACAACTAAGTTATTCCCTGTCATATACGAGGAAGCATCCGATGCCAGGAACAATAGCGCGCCGTTCATTTCATCTTTGCGCGCCATGCGCCCGAGAATGGTCTTGGCAGAATAATTCTTCACAAAGTACTCTTCGTGGTTGTTGAACACACCACCGGGCGTCAGGGCGTTGACACGGATTTCCGTCTCCGCATAATAGGCGGCGAGATATTTGGTGAAGCCCAGCACGCCCGCCTTGGTCACGGTGTAATAGACAGGCTTGAATGCCACACGCTCACCTTCTTTGACATAAATGCGCTGGTCAGGTCCGTTCAACCCATAGGTCGAACAAATATTGATAATGCTGCCTTTTTTCCCGTGTTCGAGCATTGGTTTCACACAAGCCTGCGTCATCAGGAACATACCGGTGAGATTCACGTTAAGTGCCGAATTCCACAGATCGAGAGGATAGTCTTCGAACGCGCCGGGGGTGATTCCCTTACTGACTGCCGCGGGGTCGAATTTCGGGTCGAGGGCGGCGCTGTTGACGAGGATATCGATCCGCCCAAACGCGGATAATACCTTCTCCGCCGCCGCGCTAACGGAATCAGGCTGGGTGATGTCAGCGGGGAACGCCAGGGCTTTGTACCCGCTGTTCGTGAGTGACTCCGCGACGGCTTGCGAAGCCGAATCGTTCAAGTCCACCACAGCCACCGCCGCGCCGGCTTCGGCAAGCGTCCTGCAAAACTCCGCACCCAGCAACCCGACTCCGCCGGTAACAACCGCGACGCGCTCTGTTAAGTCAAATTTTTCCTGAATTTTCATCGTGGTGTTTGTACCTTACGGCTCCGCAGTGTAGACCTCATCGCCGGTGGACTTGTGCGCCAGATATAAACCTGCCGTTAAAGCAGGCACATCACTGGATACATTCTCGCCACCATCAAATAACGCGAGCACTGCCTTGCCCTGGTGAATATCTTCCTGCATCAGCGCCACCCCTTTTTCAAAATTGGTGCGCGCGATCGCGGTGGAAGAGTCGAACCGGTCGGGCAGGACATAACAACCTCGCCCGATATACAGATAGACCGCCCCCGGCTCGTTGGTGTAAATCATCACGTCCTCGGGTAATGCGCTTAAAAAGTCCATCGCCTTCGAATCGTACCATTGGAAGGAAGCATACCCAAGCTCGCTGTTCGCCCAGGTGTTAAGTGTGATAGATTGTCTGTAACCGGAAATCCCCAGGGTGAACAACATAAGCACAATGACAACAACGGGACGCCGGCTGCGCAACCAGATGCCAAACACAACTAGCAGAATCAACAGTGAAACAAGCACTGGCGCAAGGATGCGCAATTTGAATTTGGTGGCAGCATCGAACATCAGCATCGAGGCGACGATGGAAGCCAGATAGGCAAAGATAAACAAGCCTGTAGTGAAGGAGAGCACTTCTCTTGCCTCTATTCCAGTACGCTCCTGCTGCGGGTTCGATAAATATCTCCATGCTGTTACGACGACCCACACCAATACTCCACCCAGGACCAGAAGGATCAGCCCTTCGATGACTCCGGGCTGCCGGAAGAGAACACGCCGCAGCGGTTCAATGGGAATAAGGAAGTCTGAGAAGACGCGTAAACCGGGCTCGATATTTTCGGACGTTAGGGGATGCCAGGCAAACGCGCGATTCGTGGCATTGCCTGCGATAAGCCGGTTGCGGATTGACCACCCAAGGATCCACGGGAGGGCGCTGGCAAGCAGAATGCCGATGCTGGCGAGCCTCTTTCTCCAGGTCGTGTGTAGGATCAGGAGGGCAGCCGCAAAGGTCGCGATGAGTGCAAGCCCGGCATAACGCGTCAGATATGCCATCCCTACAAAGGTTCCGCAGGCGATCATCCACAACCAGTGATGATGACGTTCGAAATACAGATCGAACATCCAGAACGCCATCAGTGAAAGAAAAATAAAGAGCGGCTCGCTCATCGCTACAGCATGAACGGAAAACATCTCGCTGCTGAACACAAACAGCGCCGCCAGGACCACCCCGGCCATGAGCGAGGGAGTCATCCGCCAGCCGAGGATACCGAGCAGCGCCGCGTTCAGCCCGAACAGCAAAGCATTGACCCAGCGCACCGCGCGTAAGGGGTCAATGCCGAAGCGCCCAAAAAATGCAAGGACAGAGGAAAACGCCGGAGGGAAATGTGTGACTGGCTGATTGGATGCCAGCCAGGCTTCACGATAGCCATCCCCCGCTACCATACTGCGCGCGCCCGCAATATAAGCAATGGAGTCATCGGAGAGTCCCAGCCCGTTCGGGGTCGCGCGCAGTATGAGAATGATCCCGGTCACGGCGATCAGACAGAGGGCAAGGAACGAAACAAGACGCGGTGGAATACGGAACATAAAATGAACCTGGCTTTCCGTCCTTCGTCAGGAGGGAAAGCCAGGGAATAACACTTAATGATGGTTCAAATAGCCCTGGTCTTCGAGGTATTTTACGATGATGCGGGCATTCTCCTCGGGGGTTGCGCCATAGCCTTTGAGTGTGATCTCCGGGTCGATCGGCGGCTCATAGGGATCGTCTACGCCGGTAAAGCCCATTGGCTTGCCGTCTTCCATTGCCTGGCGTGCCTGGGCATACAAACCCTTTACATCGCGCTCTTCGCAAACTTCCACGGGTGTATCCATGTAAACCGTAATGAAATTGTCGCCAATCATCTGACGCGCCTCATTACGTGTGGCACGGTACGGGCTGATCGCGGCACAGATCACCGCGCCACCCGCACGGACGATCTCACTGGCGACAAAGCCAATACGCAGGATGTTCGTATCGCGGTCTTCCTTGCTGAAACTCAACCCCTTGGAGAGGTGCGTGCGGACCACATCGCCGTCCAAAATAGCCAGCTCGCGTCCGCGTTCCAGCAGGAGGGATGTGAGCACCTGCGTCGTTGCGCTCTTGCCAGAACCGCTCAAGCCGGTGAACCAGATGCAGAAGCCCTGATTGTGACGCGGGGGATACATCTCACGCAGGATCTCCGCCGTTTCGGGGCGGGTGAACCATTCCGGTAACAGCTTGCCCTTGGCAAGATAGTCGTCGCGCACCTGCGTACCGGAGATATTGAGGGTCCGCGCGCCGGCGGGGATATCCTTGCCTTCCACATAGCGATCCTCGTCCGGAAGATAAACAAGTTCTTCGAAGGGGATCATTTTGACGCAAAGTTCATCTTCATACCGCTTCATGTTTTCCTGCGCATCATACGGACCGTAGAACGGCTTGCCTGTGGAATCTTTTCCCGGACCTGCATGGTCACGCCCGACAACGAAGTGATTCGCGCCGTGGTTGCGGCGGATAATGGCATGCAGCAGTGCTTCCTTGGGGCCTGCCATACGCATGGCAAGCGGAAGCAAACTGAGCATCGTGCTGTTCTTATCATAATAATTTTCAACGAGTGTTTTATAAATGCGGACACGCGTGTAGTGGTCTACATCCCCAGGCTTTGTCATCCCAACGGTGGGATGAATGAGCAACGAACCCTTCACCTGCGCGGCGGCACGCTTGGTAAGCTCTTCATGGATGCGGTGCAGAGGGTTGCGCGTCTGGAAGGCAACCACGTTGTCATTCCCCATCTCTTCCAGCATTTCACGAACCTGAGCTGGAGTACGGCGCAATTCGACAAAGTCGTAGTACTTTGGCAAGTTGACCACTTTGATCGGACCTGAGATACACACCTTCCCCCAGCGCTCCATCTCCGAGACCATGGGGTGGCGGGGGTCTGTGGAACCATACGCCAATGCGGCTTCAGTCTCAGGGTCCCAGTGATACACCTCATTCAACGTCATGATGGCGATCACATCGTTGTTTGCGTTGCGCAGGACGACCTCCTCGCCGACCGTAGGCAGTTCCTTCGGGTCAGCCGTCAACGTGATTGGGAGAGGCCAGAGCGTTCCATCTGCCAGGCGCATCTCGCGCAACACGCGATCATAATCCGCTTTTCCCATAAACGTGGTCAGGGGTGAGAAGCCGCCTGTGGCCAGTAATTCCAGGTCACAAAGATTGCGCATGGTGATCTTGATCGAGGATAGCTCCGATGCGCGGTTAAGCAGTTCTTCGCGCTCCGTTGCATCCACGACGAGATTCACCAGTTTTTCCCCGTACGGTGAGATAAGATTTGCTTTCATGATTATTTCTCCTTACGATAAAAAGATTATTGCTTTGAAATTTAAAGCACGAAGGGCAATTATATCCTAAAATTCAGTCAATGAATTTTGATTTGGTTACATTTACACTATTCTGCAATGGTCTGTATATCGTTGCGCAAGAACAATCGGAAAAATTCGACATCCAAAATAAGCGTGTAATGCTTCTGCAGGTAGGCTTCAAGGGCAGGAATGTGAAAACGCGCCATCAGTACCTGCTCGGGCTGGTAGTCGCGCATGGCGGCGAGGATATCCTCTTCTGTGAGACTTCCGGTTGCCAGCCGCTTGCTCGAGAAGGTCGCCACGCTAGGAGGTACCGGCCGCCCCAGGCGAAAGGCATACATGGGCATATCTGTCATAATCCAATGGGTCTGATCGACATATTCATCCATCGTGCGGATGACTCTTAACTTGCCCGAGGTCGCCCTGAGCGAAAAGTCCGTAAGACGCGGACGGTTCATTAATTCCCGATCAAGAGTCGGCCAATAGTGAATAGACACCAGAATGAAACCGATCACAGCGCCGGCTCCTAGCAAGGTTTGCACTCGAATCAGATCGGACGGCGACCTCAAGCGACTCAGCAAAAGAATCCCTTTGCCAACCCCTGCAGCCGCGACCATGATCATCGGGATTGTGATCAATAACTGGTGATGATAAAACACCGGGGAATAAAAGGTGAACAGCACATATGCCAGGGCAGCCCAACCGAGCGGATAGAATAGAAGCCAATTCCGCCTGTATAGGGAAAACACGGTACCCAGGAGTCCGAGAAGTAACAGCGGAACTGCTGACTTGAGATGCATATTCATCGAATAGCCCCCAAGGTCCTCAGTAACCGGCGCCGCGAGATGCGTGGAGGTGATCGCGGCTATGTTTTCCGTACCCACCAGCGCAAACCCCAGCAAGATCGCCAGACTCACGAAACTAAGGCTCCAAACCACCGCCGGTCTGAAGATCTTCCAGGAGACGCCCTGTCCTCTTCCCTCCAGATATGTGGACAACGTAATTCCCAATACAAAGATCGGCGCTATGAAACCGGTGAAAAGTTTTACCAGCACCGACAGCGCCAGCGCAAGCCCGGAAAGGGCTAACCACAGACTGTGCCTTGTCTGGTGCCAGACAACCACAAAAAGCATGGCGACCGCTGCGAAAGCAATAGACGGGACGCCGATCATCACGGAGGTACTCAGCCGTAAAAACTCCGGCACCATGATCACCAGCGGCAAAAAGAAAATGGCAGCCAGCCTGCCCGAGGTGATTTGTAAAAATTGAGAGCCCGCCCAGACCAGCAGCGCGGAAAACAATAAGACCAGCACACGCGCGGGATTGACTTCAAACCCCGTCACGCGAAACACAATTGCCAGAAGTTGATTAAACAGGGGCGGCTGGTCGCTGGAAATCTCCTGGTAGAGAGGGTACCCCAGCGCGACCAACATGGAACGCATGAGGTTCAGACCTTCATCCGAATCGAACTGGAGTTTCTCCCGAAATGGATAGTAGGCAAATGTAAATGCAAAGAAAAGCAAAGCAAGGAGGATGGGCAAAAGAAGGTCCCCCCATGAATTCCAGGCGGTCTTGTTCGTCAGTTGAGTTTTCATGACGCAGGTCGGGAGGTGATTATATCATTGTGAAATTTATCTCGTGAGCTGCTTTGGCTCTAGCCGCCGTCCCCGGCGGCGTTAATCCCGCGCCGAGGACGGCGCAGGGAACACATGGCTCTCATTCACACCATGTTACAATTTTGGCGAAGCGATGGAGCCACGGATGACGCAAGCAATTCAAAAGGTGTTCAAAAACGAGACCTTTTTTTCCATTTTCCTAATTTTTTTGACAACTCTCATCACCTACGGGGTCAGCATTCCCAATCTTGGATACTATCACGATGACTGGTTTGTGCTCTGGTCGGGTCAGGCGCGCGGGGCAGAGAGTCTTATGCCGCTCTTTTCGACCGATCGACCTTTCATGGGCGTGGTGTATTCTATCGTCTACCGCATTCTGGGCGACACGATTCTCAACTGGCACTTATACGCACTGCTATGGCGTTTTATCGGCGGGCTGGCTTTTTTCTGGATTCTACGTCTGGTCTGGCCCGATCAGAAATATCTGACGACCGTAATGACGGTGCTTTTCCTCGTGTATCCGGGGTTTCTGTCCCAGCCAAATGCAAACACAAAACAGAACCATCTTTTTGGCTTTGGCAGCGCGCTGTTATCGATCGCCCTGATGCTTCAGGCACTAAGGACCCCTCGCCAGGGGTGGAAAATCGCGTACAGTCTTCTATCCCTAGTCCTGACCGCAAATTATTTGTGGATTTACGAGTACATGATCGGTTTCGAAGGGACGCGCATGCTTCTCCTCGGCTATGTTTTATTTCGAGATGGGGTAAGAGAGTTCCGCGCACTGGCGAGAGAAATCCTGAAAAAAATCTGGCCGTACTGGCTGGTCGCTCTCGGTTTTCTCTACTGGCGCGTGTTTATATTTGAGGGGGAAAGGAACGCAACCGACGTCTCCGGATTAGCCGGGAGTTACCTCAGTAATTTTCGTTTCATGTCCATCCGATTGATCCTCGAAACAGTCAAAGACTTCCTGGACACCTCCGTTTTTGCCTGGTTTGTGGAGCCTTACCACCAGTTTTCACTGGCGCCGTACTCCAATCTGGTCTTTGCTTTGATCGTGGCAGCTATTGTGGCATCCCTGGTCTGGCTCTATACATCCCTGTTTAGAACACGGTGGAGCATGGAGGCTCACAGGCAGGAAACCCCGCGGCTGATGAGGGATTTTCTCTGGATGGGAGCGCTGGTCATTTTGTTCGCCATCTCACCCGTGATCGCATCTGGCAGGCAGATGGACCTGTACGATCCCTACAAAAGTTATGGACTCCATCCGATTCCCGGGGTGATGCTGTTCATCATTGGCATCGTGCTCATGTTCCAGCCGGTATTTCGCAGATGGGCACTGGTTGCTTTGGTTCTCATTTCCGTCTCGACCCAGGTCTTAAACGCCGATTACTGGGAGCGCTATTGGGAGGTTCAGCGCGAGATGGTATGGCAGCTCACCTGGCGCGCACCGGATATCCAGGACGATACTCTGGTGATGGCTTCACTTTCAGGAGGTTTCAACCCGCAGCAGGATTATGAGGTATGGGGACCCATTAATTTGATCTACAATCCCGGCGCTGCCAAGGCGCCGGCTATTCAGGCAGAAGTTCTAAATTCTGCCACA
>JAICRQ010000026.1 GCA_025966435.1 Anaerolineales bacterium
GGGCTTCACAGCGCGATTAAGCTGTTTGGGCAACCGTACGCCCTTGTCACCGAGGAAGTGTATGGCAGGTGCCCGTGGGGCTGGGTCAGTGTTATCGATATCACAAATGAGTCAGCTCCAAGCGTTGTGGCGGAATATAAGCTCGATCCCTATAACATTCTGGAGCAGTGCGGAGCATTTACTGCGAGTCATTATCGCGTCACAAGTTTCGCCGCGCATAACCCCACTCTGACAAAGAATATTGCGTTCATCACCTGGCATTCGGGAGGCTTGCAGGCTGTTTCCATCCAAGACCCTTTACAGCCCAGGCAGGTCGCTCAATTCCTTCCGCCGCCCTTGCCCTCGGTCCAAACGGAAGACCCCGTCCTGAGCTCAGGCTTGGATAAGGTCGTCATGTGGAGTTACCCCATTATCAACGACGGTCTTATGTATGTAGTCGATGTGCGTAATGGTTTATATATTCTTCGCTATCATGGACCGTTCGCTGAGGACGTGGCTCAAATTCGCTTTCTGGAAGGCAACTCGAATCTCGGTGAGGCGCAGTTGTGGGAGGTGCAATGATGGTCACATTCGGGGGGCAGCGGCTCTCATTTGTTGGTTATAATCGTTTCGATCGTTAATCTTAATGGTATGACCTACATCAGTTATATTCCCTCTCCGCCCCTCAATGCCTATATCGAAGACCTCTATTATCTGGACGGCCCCGCACCCTACCCGCGCCAGAAGGCGTTGCCTGTTGCATCGTCGAACTTGATGATCAACATGTTGGGCGACTCATTTGATGCCTATCAACCAGACCAGTCCAAGCCGTTTATCACCTGCACGGATAGCTGGTGGGTAGGAGTATGGGGTACCTATCACAGTGTAGATTGGCAGCCGAGTGTGCGCTTTTTCGGCATCCATTTTAAACCGGCTGGAGCCTATCCGTTCCTGCAACTTCCCCTCTCCAAAATCAATGATCAGGTCGTTCCGCTGGATGCGATCTGGGGACGCTTCGCTTCCGATCTCCGTGAACGCCTGCTTGCCGCGCCAACCGTACAAGCTGGGTTTGCTCTGTTGGAATGTTTGTTGCTTGGTCGCCTCCGTGAAGCACCGCAAAGCCTGAAGTTGGTGCAATGTGCCATTGGAGAGATCGCCCGTCAACATGGTTCGTTGTCGATTCGGGCGCTCAGCGATCAGATGGGGGTTAGTCAGAACCACCTGAGTACGCAATTCAAACGCCTGGTGGGTATCCCACCCAAAGAGGTGGCACGACTCTGCCGCTTCGCGCGCATTCTGCATTTGATTGACTCAGTGCCGCTCGTCGATTTGACTTTTATTGCTTATCAATCCGGGTTTTACGATCAGTCCCACTTCAACAGGGATTTTATCTCCTTTACCGGGCACAGTCCCGGCGAGTATGTGCAGCTTCGCCATCGTGTGCAGGCAGAACATCCGGAACATGCCCGCGCCTATCGCAACCTGCCAGTTGATTGAATTTTTACAATCCATCTTTTTCACAGTTGTATAAAATAGAAAAGGTCATTTCGTCCAGCTTCTGATTCTGCCGACCAATTGCCGTAAACTTCATCGTTTTTGATGTAGAGAAATGGAGGATGAGTATGATGCAGAACATGAACTCTCAGGCTCCAGGAGCGTTGATGGTTTCGAAGACCAATCCCCGTTATTTCACTGTTGCCTCTGCCCCTGAACAAAAAGCGATCTACCTTACCGGCTCGCACATCTGGAACAACTTCCACGATGGCATGGGTCCCGGCGCGGAGTGCTCTGAAACGCCGGAAGAGTCTGACTTCGATGCCTATCTTGCGTTTTTAAAGGAACATAATCACAACTTCATCCGGCTCTGGCGCTGGGAGCAGTTCCAGTCCCAGGCGGCTGGCGGCGGCTATCATCTGTGCATGACGCCTCAGCCGTGGGGACGAACCGGTCCCGGAGAGGCAAAGGATGGGAAACCGAAGTTCAACCTGGAAGTCTTCAACGATGCTTACTTTGATCGTCTGCGCGAGCGTGTCGTCGCGGCTGGTAATGAAGGCATCTATGTGGGCGTGATGCTGTTCGACGGCTGGGCGCTTCACCTCAGCCCCGCGCCAGATCATGTGGAGGGGCATCCTTTCCATGCGCGGAACAACGTCAATAGTGTGGCGATCGAATCGATCCTGGATCATCAAGTGCTCCCGCTTGACCCAGGTGTGCAGAGGTTTCAAGAGGCGTACATCCGCAAGGTGGTGGACACCCTCCACGATCTACCGAACGTCCTCTGGGAGGTCGCGAATGAATCCTCGGGCGGCGGGTCGGTGGACGAAAGTTTTGCTCAAATGATGGGATATTCCAAAGTGCCAGATTGGGGCGACTCAACGGAATGGCAATACTGGGTGATCGATGTTGTCAAACGGCATGAGCAGGAGATGGGGTACGACCTACATCCCATGGGCATCACGATGCAATTCCCGGTCAAAGACCAGACGAAGGTTAATGATCCATTGTTCAACAGCAAAGCGGAATGGATCTCGCCCGGCTATGACGATGAAATTTTCGCGCAAGGGGGGCATCCAATGGCACCCGGCAGCCCTCCTTCTCGCTGGCTTGATAACCCGCCCCCAAACGAGGGGAGGAAGGTTGTGATCACGGATACGGATCACTACTCGGGGACAGCGGATGCGTTGTGGGCTTGGAAGTCCTTCCTGCGCGGCCATCATCCGATCCTGATGGATTATGGGATCATTGCCGGCGTGAACCCGGCTGATCCTTCAGCGGGAAGCCCGGGTGTTCCGCCGTATGCCGCCTTCGAAGCGGCGCGCTATGCCATGGGTGACACATTGCGTTACGCAGAGAAGATGAATCTGATCGAGATGGAACCGCGCACCGATCTGACCTCCACTGGCTTTGCTTTGGCGAGTCCCGGTCAGGAATATCTCATTCTTCAGTCCGCTGACACCGCTGATCCATTCACCGTGAAGCTGGAGCCTGGCGTGTACACCGTCGAATGGTTTAGTGTTAATACCCGCGAGACGAAAATTGACGGGCAAGTAGAAGTGGATAGCGTTGGAGATCCTAAGTTCATGACCCCCTTTGGCGATGGCGGCCCGGCGGTGTTGTATTTGAAGGCGGCCCGAGCTAGGTAGTGCGGGACCTTGTAGGATAGCTAATACACCTCTTGCCTCCCCGAACGGCTAGTTTTTGACATCCTGCCAATTGTAGTAGACTCGAGACGTATGGCAAAGAAACCTCGCGCAACCCAACCACCCGCATCAGCTGCAGAAGATGAGCGTGTAACTACTCTCGAGCTATTTTTTGATCTGGTCTTCGTTTTTACATTGACCCAGTTGAGTGCACGGCTGCACGAGTCTTTGTCCTGGGAAAGTCTCCTCCAGTCATTTCTGATTTTCATTATCTTATTCTGGATGTATGGAGGGTACGTCTGGCTGACGAATAGTGTTCCGCCGGTAACCCCTGTGCGCCAGCTTCTGCTGATTGCTGGCATGGCAGCTTTTCTCATCTGTGCTCTAGCGATTCCAAACAGCTTCCAGGCTACAGGTGTCATATTCGGTGTTGGATACTTGATCGTCATCATTGTCCACGGTTTTATGTATATGCAAGCCGTAGGCTGGAAGGTCGGTCGCTTTGTGCCGCTGAATTTCGTTTCTGTGGCATTCGTAATCGCTGCCGGGTTCACAGATGGTTTCACACAATATTTCTTCTGGATTCTTGCTATTCTTTGTCACGTTGTGACGTCCATGTTAAGTTCGGGGATCAGATTCGACATCAAGGTTGGTCATTTCGTGGAGCGGCACGGGCTTTTACTGCTCGTCGCCCTCGGAGAATCGATCATCGCAATCGGAGCAGGCATCCAGGATTTGAGTCTCCCATTCATCCTGGCAGCCGTCATGGGTTTGATTCTGACGGCTGGTTTATGGTGGATCTATTTCGCACGTGACGAGGAAAAAGCGCGTGATACTATGCATACACGCGCTACCAGCGATCGGCTTCGTCAGGCGCTGGGTGCTTACTTCTATGCATTCATCCCGATGTTGTTTGGCATCATCCTGATGGCGACTGGCATTGAATCTTCTATCGAGCATCTGACGAAGCAGCTTGATCTCGCTCATGCCTTCGCGTTTAGCGGAGGTGTGGGGCTCTTCTTGCTCGGTACGATTATCTTTCGAATCGCATCTGGCATCCCGCAAGTTGTGTATCGTTCTATAGCGGCTGTTCTCGCGTTGCTCACAGGGCTGATCGGAACTAATATTTCTGCCGGGTTCCAGTTCGTCAGTCTAATCCTTATCGTAATCGGATTGGTGCTTGCCGAATCCGCCTGGGGTGTCGCCAAGCAATATAAGAAAGTTACTTCGAGCTGAAGTAGGCTTCGTTTTGCGAAGGGCTATCACTCATCAACCCGCAACCACCTCAACAACGGCATGATCGAGCTGCAGATTGTATAAACGCGCATAGACTCCGTCGTGTGCTAATAACTCTTCGTGAGTTCCCTGTTCCTCGATGCCTCGATCGGTCAGGACCAGAATCCGTTTTGCCTTCCGAATCGTGGATAATCGATGCGCGATGATAAACGTCGTGCGGTCCTTGGCCAGGGTTTCCAGCGACTCCTGCACTACCCGTTCGCTCTCATTATCCAAAGAGCTGGTGGCTTCATCGAAGATGAGCATAGGCGGATTCTTCAGGAATACGCGTGCAATGCTCAGCCGTTGTTTTTGTCCGCCCGATAGCTTGACTCCGCGTTGACCGATATCCGTTTCATATCCTTTCGGCAGCGACAGTATGAAATCATGCGCATTGGCTTTTTTCGCCGCGGCGATGATCTCTGCTTCACTGGCATCTGGTCTTCCATAGCGGATATTCTCAATCACAGTGCCCGCGAACAAATAGACATCCTGCTGAACCACACCTACATTCCTACGTAGATAACTTAACTTGATATCGCGGATATTGATGCCATCCAACAGGATTGCTCCCTCGCTGACTTCATAAAAACGGGGGATGAGGGAACACAAGGTCGTTTTGCCTACGCCAGACAATCCCACGATCGCAACGGTATCTCCGGCGTTGACTGCCATCGAGATGTTCTTCAGGACATGGGCGTGGTCATCCCGATAGCGAAATCCGACATTCCTAAATTCGATATTCCCCTGAGCATTCTTGATTTCAATCGCATTGGGAGCGTCCTGAATTTCCGGCTCGATCTCCAGAATTTCCATAAAGCGTTGGAAACCGGTGACGCCTTCCTGGAACTGTTCTGTCATGTGTGTGAGCTTCTGAATCGGTTCGATGAGATTGCCGATATACAGTAAAAACGTAATAAGGTCCGCCAGATCTAATCGCGCGTTTACGATATTGACGCCGCCATAAACCACCACGGTCAGAGTGATGAGCTTCGTGACGGCATCCACTCCCTGCCAAATGTACGTTTCGTTCAGGTAAATGCTTTTACGGCTTTGCAGGAAGCGGTTGTTTTCGCGGGCAAATTTCTGCCTTTCCGTCTCTTCGTTCGTAAATGACTTTACAACGCGAATCCCAGCCAATGTATCTTCCACCTGAGCATTGACATCTCCAATTCGTTCCCTGCTTTCCTTGAAGGCAACATTCAGTTTCCTGGTGAGGTATAAGGAAAAGATCGCCAGGATGGGTAGGAAGAGAAAAACCGCGAGGGTCAACGGGACGTTGATGTTGATCAGGATGATGAAGGCGCCGATGAACTTCACCGAGTAGATTAGATAGTCCTCTGGAGCGTGGTGATACAACTCTGCCAGGGAAAACAGATCGTTCGTGATGCGCGACAGGAGCTGTCCCGTCCGTTGGTCGTCATAGAAACGGAAAGAGAGCTTCTGGTAATGGTCGAAAAGCTCCTTACGCATGTCGCTTTCCATCATGGCGCCCATGGCATGACCGTAATAATCTACGTAGGAATTGCAAGCCGTGTGGATCAGAATAAGTACCAGCATGAGCGTGCCGGTGCGGTAGATTTCACTTAGCGCGTTCGGCATACCGCCTTCCAGAACTGTTTTTGTGATATAGCGGGTTAGTAGGGGAAAGAGCAGCGTAATGCCAGCGACGAGAAACGCACAAAACATCACGGATAGTAACACCCTGAGGTAAGGTTTGTAATACGAGAAGAATTTTTTCGTGCGAGAAGACATATATTTGTGATCTCCATAGAATTAAAAAAAAAAGCCGCGGGTTAGACCGCGGCAGGGGCTGGGTTCCACACATACTAGCTGGTGGGAACAAAAACCACGGGATGCCATGCAAAGCACACCCGTGGTATGGATTTAAGTCAACTGGTAGTCGAAACTAGATGCAGTCTACGGATGCACTCACATAACAGACAATATTCTGTTGAACCATAGCTGACATGTGAGCGCACCTCCTTCGACGAAAATTTGGTCTTCTTGCAGACCAGTTAAGTCCGACTATAAGAGAACTGGGAAAGATTGTCAAGTAGGAAGATTTCTTCGCGGAGCATTCGCTCCGATTATCGCCATCCCCACAAGGACGGGGTTGCCACCACCGTTGCGGTCGGCAGTAATACTGGATGGTAGAATGCGGCATGAGCAGCCGCTTTCAAACCATTGTCATCGGGTTGGGCGCTATGGGCAGCGCCGCGACCTACCAGCTTGCGAAACGGGGGACTCATGTTCTAGGAATCGACCAATTTTCTCCACCTCACATGTATGGATCGTCTCATGGGGATACAAGAATCACCCGCCAGGCGATTGGCGAAGGCGCGGAGTATGTGCCCCTGGTCCTTCGCTCATACGATATCTGGGAGGAAATTGAACGGGAAACAGGGAAGAAGGTCCTCACCATCACGGGTGGGCTGATCATGACGAGTGTAGATGGGGTGATGCGGCATGGCAGTAATTTTTTCAACCAGACCGTTGCCTGCGCGGAAAAATATGACATCGCCCACCGCCTTTTAGACGCAGGTGAAATCAAGGAGCGATTCCCGCAATTCCGGTTGACCGGGAACGAGAGAGGTTACTTCGAAGAAACGGCGGGATACCTGCGCCCGGAGCTTGCCGTCGAAGCACAGCTGGAACTTGCGCAACGATACGGGGCGACGCTTGCCTTGTATGAGAAAGTCGTTTCCGTTTCTGTAAAGGATGAAAAGGTAGTCGTGAGAACGGATAAGGGAGAATACGAAGCCGAAAAAGCGATTCTCACCGCGGGTCCCTGGATCACGAAACTACTTGCGGAGAAGTATGCTCAGTTCTTTAAGATCTATCGCCAGGTAATGTATTGGTTCGATGTAGAGGACTCGATCTTAAAATTCGAGGCGCTGCATTTTCCGGTCTGGATATGGGAATTCGGAACAAGCGTGGAAGACCTGATGTATGGCTTTCCCGCCATTGACGGGGCTCATGGAGGCGTAAAGAGTGCTTTTGAACAATACAGAGTAGAAACAGATCCAGATGCTGTCTCAAAGGAAGTTTCAAAGAAGGAGATAGAAAAATTCTACGGGCGTTATATCCAACCCCACTTTGCGGGGATCACAGAAAATTGCGTCAAAGCAGATTCTTGCCTGTATACTGTTACACCTGATCATAAATTCGTGATTGACAGACATCCTGAATTCCCCCAGATCATTATCGCTTCGCCGTGCTCGGGGCACGGGTTCAAACACTCCGCCGCTATTGGAGAAATTCTGGCTCAGCTCGTCACGGACGGTCGAAGCGAGATTGACATTAGCGCGTTTTCGTTTCGAAGGCTTATAGAAAAATAAAAGTTCCTAAGCCTGGCAGGGCTTATTTTTCACTCAACCCTAACCGCACTGCAAATATAGCAAGGATGATGGCAAATGCCTGCTGAAGGCGTTTCACGGCTTGCACGGAGTTCGCTAAATAAGCGCTGATCCCACTCGCCAGGACTCCGTACAGCGCGAACACAACAAACGTGATTCCCATAAACACGGCACTAAGCAGAATCATCTCCAAGGTGGGGGAGGAGGAATCTTTCGAGACGAAGAGAGGCAAAAATGCAAAGAAGAAGATTGTCAATTTCGGGTTGAGCAAATTGATCGCAATCGCTTTCAGGATGATGTTCCTGAAACTAGTTTCCGTGCTCTTCTTCTGGATCTCAAGCGTCCCTGCCTCGCGCCACATATTCCATGCCAGGTACAGTAAATAAAGAGCGCCCGCCCACTTTATGGCAGAAAAGACCTGCGCGCTCATATTTAGCAAGGCGGACAATCCTAGTATGCTTGCCAGGATATGAGGGACGATCCCAAGTGTGCATCCCACGGCAGCTGCAAGGCTGGCTCGCCACTTAAGCGTCAGCCCGGTTGTAATCGTATACACGACGCCTGTCCCGGGAATCAGCACGACAATCAGAGAAGCGAGAAGAAACTCAGGGTTCGTCATGTTTTATCTCCGTTCAAAAAGCTATTGCGTTAGCTTTGCAAAGTCGTTCAAAATACGCGCAATGTGACGAGCGCCATTCAGAAAATCGTCCAACCGTACATATTCATCGGGGGAGTGAGCGCGATTGTTCGAATTGCCGACCCCTGCCGAAATCACCGGGATATCCCCCAGCGGCGCCGCAAAGGCGTAAATGGGACTGCTGCCGCCCGCCAGCGGCGCAATCCGGTAAGCGCGGCTATAGACCGCTTCCGCATTCCGCTTCGCCAGTTGGACAAATGGATCCTCTGCCGAGGCTTTATAGGGCCACATCGCACCCAGCCGGGTTACCCTCACATCGGTGAAGCCTTCCCGATCTAAGTGCGCGCGCAGCTTCGTGAAAATGTCATCCGGGTCCTGATTGGGTATCAAACGAAAGTCAACCTTGGCCGTTGCCCGGGCCGGAATCACGGTTTTCAACCCTTCGCCCTGATGTCCGGCGGTCAGCCCGGCGATATTGCAGGTGGGATTAAAGACCGCTCTCTTGAAATCATCTCCGGTGAGTCCGCCCACGAATTCCTTGACGCCATACGTTTCGCGAAGCCACTCCTCCGTGTCAGGCAGGGCATCGAACAATGCCAGGTCAGGGGCGGACGGCGGGTGAGCGTCGTCGTAAAACCCGGCAATTGCGATTTTTCCATCCGCCTCTTTGAGGCTCGCCAGTGCCTGCACCAGCCGCCAGGCTGCATTGGGCAAATGATGGGCGCCGCCCGAGTGCGCATCCAGCTTGAGGGTTTCCACCGCCAGCTCGACGTACAAAATCCCTCTACAGCCAAGCGTCGTAATGGGATTCCCTTCGGGGTCCGTGCCTCCTTCTTCCCAGATCGCCGCGTGGCATTCCAGCACATCGGTATGCTCGCGAACAAACCGGGCGATATGAGGGCTGCCAATTTCCTCTTCTCCTTCCACGACAAATGTCACATTACACGGCAGGCTTCCGTTATGAGCATGTCGTACGGCATCGAGAGCCGCCAGCCGGGCGATGAACTGCCCTTTATCATCCATGGCGCCGCGAGCATATAAGGCTCCGTCGCGCACGGCGGGCTGGAAGGGCGGCGTCGTCCACAATGCAAGAGGCTCGGGCGGTTGCACATCATAGTGATTGTAAAAGAGCAGCGTCCGTTCTGATTCCCCCGTCGCTCTGCCGACAAGGACCGGACTGCCAGCCGTTTCAAACTTCTGGGTTTGCAAGCCATGTCGCTCGAGAATTTGAATCACCAATTCTGCACATTCCAGCACTCCTTCCTTGCGAGCGGATATGCTTGGCTGCGCACATAGTTCGGAGGTCTCCTGAATGTAGAGATCAAGATTCTTCTCTAAGAATGTGTCTAGCTGGTTTTCGACATTTATCATGCCTTTTTCTCCAATTCTATTAGCAACACTCTGAGGTTGCTGTCAACCATTCCAATTATGGTTTCCTGCCAATATAGAGAAGATGCCTTGATGCGCCAGGGATGGATTTCCTATACAATTCGATAATATCGCTCACATCATTGACCATGTGATTCTCCCAATTTTAGCTGGGTGGTACCCGGCACTGCGGAGTGATACCTCCACCCGCCGTATTTACTTACTCAGAAGGCTTACGCGCCGGCGCAAAAGCGGCTCACGGATCGCCTTTGCATCCATCTTACGCGCACCAAGGAACTTGACGAATCGTTCAAACCCGCATGCCAATGCCTCCGCAAATGCCTCATCCTTGCCGAGGGCTTTGTCTTCCAGCCACAAGCCCAGTATGTTGAATGTATTTGTCGTCCTGTCGAGCTTGCTGTCGAAGCGCGCCACGAGACGGTCGCCCCACAACACGGGCAGGGTGTAGTAGCCGAACTTACGCTTGGACTCGGGCTTGTACACTTCCCATATATAGTCGAAGCCAAACAGCACCTTGGCGCGCCCGCGTGCACTGACGGGGTCGAGCGGCGCCAGGAAAAGGACTTCGTCTGTTGTAGTTGTTTCCAGCGGAGTCCATGCTTTTGGGATGCGCCCTGCGCTCAGGTCGCGCAAAAGCTTAGCGTCACTGGCGAGAGCGTAGTGGGATTCTTTCCAGCCTTCCACCTTAACTTCGATAAACTCACCATCCGCCAGCATTGCCTCGACAATTTGCCTGGATTTCTCAAAAGGCACACCGCGAAAGTATGAATCTGCCACGCGCTTCAGCCGCGCCAACCCGGCGAAGCTGACCTCTTTTTTGAAGAGGAAACGATCTGCCTCTTCCTCACTGCTCTCGTAATTCAGGTTTTCCGGCGCCACTGTTTCGGTGAGGGCATACACGCGCTCGAAGCGTTCGCGGTGATGTGTCATCACATCGCCAATGCGCCACAAATAATACAACGCCAGCGCGCTATCCTTGCGGCCGCGGTAACTTTGGGTTCGTGTGCGCGTCGCCATCTGAAAGTCGCGATTGCTTACCGTGCCGCGCTCCTTCAGGATTTCCCTCATTTCGGCGACGGCATCGGCATGCTCGAGCCTCATGGCATCGCGCTCGCGGTGCATGACCACCCTCCAGTGTGGCAGCTCGTCCATGGGACGGACGGCGAGCCAGCCGCCCCAGTCGAAGAATTTACGTTGTTTGTAGGTTACAGTCTCCCACATGCCGGGTGTGTAATCGAGTACACGGCTGTGCAGGGTGATATCCTGGCTGCGTGCGATGATCTGGAGCGGGTCGAGCTGCAGGTACTCGATGGCGCGCATGGCTTTCTCTGTGCCTTTGAGTCCGCGCCAGCGCCGCCCGGGCCACAACCCCTGTTTGCCGAGGATAAAGTGACGAGCGATATCGATATCAATGGTCAGCATCATAACCTCTTGTAGGCGGTCAAATGTAAATGATCAAGGAAGAGTCAAGCGAAACGGCTCTTCGGTTTAGGTTCCGCAAAAGCCATTCCAGCGTCCTGTAAAGCCTGTCTCAGTATCGGTAAAGACTTTGGCCCCATCCCGTGAAGTTTCAAAATCTCTCGCTCACTGTGCCGTGAGAGCTCCGTCAGCGTAGAGATCCCCACGTGTTCCATAGCGCCTCGGGCGTGGCCGCTGAGGAGGGAGAGAAAGCCAGTCTCCGGTTTATCCTGCGCGGCGCAAATCGGGCAGGATGGACAATCTGAGCTTTTGTAAAACTTGTGTCCCCTCTCGCAGACTTTTAGTCGTTTTGCGGGCATAGGACTCCTTTTGTCTGGGCGAAGATAGTACAAGCGTTCTAATTCGCTGGATTATACCTTTACCTTCCACAAAGAGAAACTCCCTATTCCCGATAGCTGGCTTTTTATGGATTAATAATCCTTATCCGTGATGATCGCATAGCGCTCATCGCTGACCTCTCTTCCCCAGAAATTTGAATTTTCGCTGAGATCCTGAAATGAATAATCAGGGAACGAGTTGGGAAGCATTTCGATCACTTCGCTTGCTCGTAAACCCGTATTCGTGCCCCAGTAGCCTTCGATTAGGATCAATCTTCCTTTTGGCTTCAGTAACCCTGCCCATCTCTGTAGAACCTCTTTGGGTTCCGGCAGGGTCCAAAGAAGATGCCTGCAAACGATCGCATCATAGTGGTTGAGAGGAAGTTGAGGCGAGGCGGCATCCATCACATGAAACTCCACTTGCAACCCCAGAGCTGTTGCTTTCGTTCGTGCGAGCGCGATCATAGAGGGTGCCAAATCAATCCCTGTAACGTTATGCTCGAGCCCAGCCAACACAACACTTAACGACCCTGTTCCGCAACCAATATCTAAAATCGTTGCATTGGTGAATGGGAGGGATGCCTGTAGGAAGTTCGTCCATTGTTCACGGACGACGGGGTCGCGTAAACCATGGTCTGGCTCGTCGTCAAACGACCGGGCGAAGTTATCCCAATATTGGCGTGATTTGTCTAATCGGTCTTCGTCGTTCAAGCTAACGTTTCCTTATTCAATTCGCGCAGTTGTGGCTCCACTTTCGCTGATAACTCGCGAACCTCTTCTGTTTCACTCAGTAGTCCATCAATCACAAGACCTAAGGCGCGAAGCAATTCTTCTCGTTCCAGGGAAGCGACAAATGTATGGGCAAAGGAATTGCGCACTTCCTCAGGAAGGTTGTCATAGCCCCTGCCATGGAATGCAGAGAACCCACGACGGCGGCAAGCCAGATTGAGGGCAAGGTCGCGAGCGCTGCTGATCCAGTACTCCGCCTGCCAGAAGCGACCGCGCTCGATGCAGAAACGCGCCCGCAGCAAGTGATGTACGGCATAGCCAAAGAGTTCGTGGGCGGATGGTGGCGATGGGTGAGGCTTTTCCACGGACTCGCCGAAGAGCAAGCGGAACTTCGGACCCGTAGCGCCAAACCGGGACGCCGGTGTGAAGGACAGGTCGAATTGTAAACAGCCGGGGAGCAAAAACACACGATAGATGGATGTGCCGCTTGGCAGGTCGAACAGGTGCGCCGCGTCGAATTCTGTGACGATGGTGCGCGTCCAGTCTTCCAGCACATCAAACATCGAAATGTCGTCTGCGACTGCGAACGTCAGATCGAGGTCAGACCAGCGATCTCCCTCCCCAAGCGCCAGAGAGCCCACGACAGCACCGGCAACGACCCGTGGGTCGGAGCTGGCTAACTGGAGAACACGGTCACGAACGAGATTGCGTTCTTGAATACTGTACATGCAGGTGGATATTCTTTTTTGCATCGAGGGAGCTTCTAGGAAGCAATCACATCCCTGTGCAAGATCGCGTAAATCTCAACATCCTGGTGGCTGCCTCTGTTATACCAGGCCCCGCGCGCTGTGCCTTCGTGCCTGAAGCCGCATTTCTCAGCAAGGCGGCGTGAAGCCAGGTTGTCGGGATGTATGACCAACCGGATCCGGTTCACCTGTTTCGTCTCGAATAAGTAACGCACCAGCAAGTTCACAGCTTCGCTTGCTATGCCTTTGCGACGGTGTTCTGGTGCATAGACCTGATAGGAGAGCTCGAACTCATCCAGATAATTGACAGTCTTGAAGAATTCGATGTGCCCGAGGATCTCGTCCTCCGGGGAAACGATGACAAGCATCCCATCCTCTTTGCTCCAAAAGCCGGTCTCCTGAAATTGTTTACGGAATGTAGGTTGGGCGAGAATACCACGTGGAAAATAGTCACCCCGATTGTCAATATCAATATGATACGTATAGAGTTGATCAAGGTCGGCATCACGGATGGGTCGAAGTGTGATGGACTTGCTTTTGAGCATAGCACTCTCCTCTCTAAACGTGTATCTTACTGGGCAAACCGTATGTGAATTTGCCAGGCACTCTATGAATACAGCGGGCAATCAGGTGGGGCTAAGCAACGCCGATTTGACGGAACGGGTGGACACGCAGTAGTTTCAATCGTTCTTTAACTGACTCTACATCTTGACTCACGCCTGTGGTAACGCGAGCGATTCAGCCTGTGCCAGATTGATTGTCATCGGTTCTTTCGTGCTTCCCAGGTTCATGATGGCATCGCGCACAATCGCTTTTCGTTCCGCCAGGGGACCCTGTGCATACACTTTGCCCAACCCGAATCCCAGCACGCGGGCTTCGTTATCCAAAATGACATGGTCGATCACCGCCACTTTGGTGCCGCCTTCGGTTTGAAGCTCTCTTCCACGCAGTTCACTAACCAGGATGAAGGTTCCCGACTCGGGAATGTCTTCTGGCTGTATGACCTTATCTGAGCCGGACACCAGCCAGGCATCGATGCCATACACCTGCACGGCACTGCGGGCGATCACCAGCGTCTTGCGGCTGATGAGACCTTCCTTGCCGAGAAAGACGGCTGTCACTTGCCGCATATCGTGGTCCAGGTACAGATCTTTGACCTCCCCCAGTTTTTTGCCATCGGTAATGCTGATGAGGGGTTTGCCTGAATGGTCTTTGGATGTAATCATGTGAGCCTCCGAAGGGTGAAGAAAAAGTTATTCCGGGGTATCCCCGGTTGTGCAGGACGAGACAACGCCGCTTTGACCGAATGGGCGAATGAGACTTTCCGAGACGCGACCCACGTTTATGGCAGGATCACACCATCTCCAAAATCAAACTGCAGACCGCTGTCCTTTATCTTCTTCATGAATACGTTATCCATCTGCTGGCTTTGTTCGGCAGTAAAATGATTTCTCCAATCCCCAATATCTCCCTTGCGGAAATGCTTTGGTTTGTCTGCTTTTTGAGGAATCCAGTCGAAATTGGTTGTCTCGTTCGAGGTCATGGATTTGAAGCTGCTCAGGGCGACAACCCTGTCTATTAATCCCGGGTTTGCTTGCAGGTCCAGAAAAGAAGCGATCCGGGCGACGCTGCCGGCGTGGTCGTGTTTCATATCCTCATATTTCATGAATAGAATGCGCTCATCCTTTTGGCTGGCTTGCCACCACGGCAGGATGTGATCAAAATAGGGACCGAACCCCACGTCTCCATGCAGGAACTCCTGGAAGTGTTCCTCCCAGGTGCCTTCATAGCCGAGCTTGCTTTGGTTGTGAAAATATGTGGAGGTCGCCACGTCCTTTGGATTGCGTGCTACATAAATAACCTTTGCCGTTGTGTCGCCCAGGGGCGGCATGAGGACGTGAGGCAGGTGACTCGTGAACAGGCGGCGCTGCGGCATGGTCTTCAAAAATTCGATCATACCGCCGGGACGATGAGGCAACGTCTCCAGCCAGGGCACGGCGTCTGTGAGGCGCTGCGCGCCCTGCTCGCCTTTGTTCACCAGAAGATGCACCATTTGTTCCGTCCAGGTCGTCCCCGAGCGCGGGTAGGTGACTACGAAGACATCGCCATCCTTTACTATGAATTCTTTTCCGATCAGGTCCATATCTTCCTGCGAAATAAATATGGGAAATTTGATCTGCCCGCCGTTGCCGTCCCGTACTAGATTTGATTGCAGGTGTGCCATGCGTGGAATCTCCTCTGCTCTAATAGATATGAAGCTGGTCCAGGAGCGCGTCCCTGTTATCGATAGACTCAAATAAATTTTTGTTGTGTTTGATCATCTTGCTGCGCATGTAGACGCGAAGCCACTGCTTGTAGCTGTATAGCTCGTAGCGATCGAGCATGTCTCTCCGTGGCAGGTCAGGCTGGGCAATGAGCCCCGCCAGAAACATGGCACACTCGAAGCCCAGCGAAATCGCCTGAAAATACGGTGAGCCGATAGCCGAATCGCCGGCAAGAAACACGGGTGATGTGGCGAATGGATGACCCGCGTGCTCCGCGGTGCGCCACTGCCGGCTGGTCGCGTTGCGAGCCCGGTATAGGTTCAGGGGTATGCGGATGATCTCCAGATCGCCGAGGATCTCCCCATGGGTTTCCTCTTTGATCTTATCGATGAATCGGTCCATGGACTGCGCCGCGGCGGGGAAATTGTCCCGAAGCCACTGACCATCGAACCGGGATGGCATCGCCTCATACTCCTCCGCCGTGATATTGACGATCCCAGTTACGTGAGTGACGCTGCCATCGTAGTGCGTGCGCTGCACCATGGGAATGAATTTGTACTGCGGGTTTTCGAGGTTTTTGGTGTACTTACAATATTCGTTGCAGTCGTATTTCTGGCCGTACAGGAAGGCGACGACAAGCGCGTATTCGAGCCTGATGTTGAGGGTGTTCGTGCCGTTTCCCTCGCCGGAGCCAGGAATCAGATGGTCTCGAAGCAGCGACTTGGTTCCCGTGCAGTCGATGAGGATGTCTCCCGGTGCGAGCATGGTCATCGCCTCTTCCGGCGTCACGACCGCGGCAGTGCGCTGCACTGTCCCTGATTTGCGCGCGTCGATCAGGTCGCTGAGGGAGCGCTCGATGGTGTTGAGCGGACAGAACCCGAGCGTCCATTGCTGAAGAAGTGTCATCAGGTCTGACGGGATAGCGCTTCTGAACGCGAGCCCCTCGTCGAGCTCTGGTGGATCGAAGACGGCAAAGACGTTGTCTCCGTCGATGTGATCGGCACTATAGCTCTCGACCGAGTCCGCTACGAGGTACGAGGAGAGCTGGACCATCCGGGTGCGCGTATACTCATGCCGCTTCTCATAGAGATGGACCGAGAGCCCTTCCACAGGTTGGAGCAACGCTGTTAGGAAAAGACCCACCGGTCCTGCGCCGACGATGTGGACTCGGCGGTCGCTGGCAGGCAGAGTTTCAGTGGCTGCAATACTGGCTTCTGTTTTTGTGGATGTCATCTACCTGCTCCTCTTATTCGGTCGTTTGATGTATTTACTACGTTAGATTGTCTATGTTCATTTTGGAACTTGATTTCTTGCCTGCACACTGTGGATGATACCCTAGAACAGCGTGATCTCCCTTTGGAGCATTTGAAACGTATCCACCAAAGCACAA
>JAICRQ010000298.1 GCA_025966435.1 Anaerolineales bacterium
ATCAGGTTGCCGTACATCATAAAAAGCAGACGCCCCCATCGTCTAGCGGCCCAGGACGGAGCCCTCTCAAGGCTCAAACAGGGGTTCGAGTCCCCTTGGGGGCACAAGAGAGTCACGATAAGTGGCTCTTTTTTTCTTCAAACAGGCACCCCTATTGAAGGGATGTTATTCGAATACCCGAGGGGCACAGAAGTCCATCACCGATGATGGGCTTTTTCATTGTCCAACCACGCATCCCCATTGAGGGATGCTATTCGAGTCCCTTTGCCCTCATCAGGGTACTGCGCATGGGGCACAGAAGAGTGATGATAAAGCGACTCTTCTTATTTTCAAACAGCGCGCCGGTTGAGGGGTGGTTCATCAAATTGGATTATTGCAGTCCGATTTGCATCCTGCCTTATGGCATAATTTATATTATTGCAGCCAACATTGGCTGGCGGCGCACTTTAAGCGGATATCGATATATCTGCACATCCCTATTCCTATGACCTTGTCATGCCGCTGCATCTAAATTCGCGTCTCTTGTCCGCGTACCGGCGCACCTCACACGCAGCCGGGGGTGTTGTCATTGGTATTGCTGTTCTTGTGATGGCAGGCTGGCTGTTCGACATCCCTGCATTCAAGACCATTCTTCCCGGGCTCGCAACCATGAAAGCCAATACCGCGTTGGCGTTTGGGTTGATCGCTATCTCTCTCCTGCTCGTCTCTAGCAATCATGAAAATCTGTGGGTCAGAATCGTTTCGAATGCCTGCGCCGCGTTCGCCATCCTGATCGCAGTACTTACCTTGAGCGAATATGTATTCAGGGTAGACCTCGGCATCGACCAATTGCTTTTCAAAGATACCTCAATCCCTGAAACTCTTCATCCCGGGCGCATGGCGGCGGTCACGGCATTGAACTTGTCCTTATTAGGTTTCGCAACATTGATTCTAAACCGCCGGCAATACTGGTGGCCGGTGCAGGTGTTTGGGTTCGGGACGCTTTTGGTCTCCGTCGTGGCATTGATCGGCTATGCCTACGGTGTTCCATCCCTTTATGATTTTTCCCCATATTCATCCGTGGCAATCCATACCGCCTTCGCATTTTTCATGTTATGCGTGGGAATTTTGTTTGCGCGTCCGGAGCAGGGAATGATGAAGATATTTAGTAATGACAGTATTGCAGGGGTCATGGCACGCCGCTTGATGCCAGCTGCCATTGTTTTTCCTTTTGTGCTAGGCTGGTTGTTATTGACCGGGGAGCGGATGGGACTTTACAACAGCACATTTCGACTGGTGCTGTTTACGATGTCCACCGTGATTGTGTTTGCCGTTCTGATCTGGTGGAATGCCGGATTACTCCAGAACGCCGACGTCGTAAGACAGCAGACCCAGCTGCAGTTGAGCGAATCCAGGGAACGCGAAGCCGCGATCCTCTATACCTCGCTGGACGCCGTCATCACAATCGACCACGAAGGACGGGTGCTGGAGTTTAACCCGGCGGCGCAAAAAACCTTCGGGTATGAGCGAGCCGAGGTTCTGGGCAGGGAAATGAGCGAGCTGATCATTCCCTTTTCTTTCCGCGAACAGCACCGGAAGGGGCTGGCAAAGTATCTTGCCACAGGCGAGGGTCCCATTTTAGGAAAGCGGATCGAGCTGACAGGCATGCGCGCAGACAGGTCTGAATTTCCTCTGGAACTGACGATCACACCAATCGGCATGGGAGAACAAACGATCTTTACCGGCTTCCTGCGCGACATCACGGAGCGCAAGCGAGCAGAGGAGGAGCTTCGCAAACATGCTTTCCATACGCAGGCACTCGCCGATTTTTCCAGTACGCTCGCCGCGGTCCGTCTGGATCTTCAGGCAGCGCTCGATGTCACTGCCCAACATGCAGCAGGCTTGATCGGCGATGCCTGTGTGATCCGCCTGGTTTCGGACAACAGAACATGGCTGGAGGTGGCAAGTCTCTATCATCCCAAATCGACGACACTGGCTTCTTTGCGTGAGCTGTGGAAGCCAAATCCACGGCGCCTCGATGCAGGTCTGGAAAGCCAGGTGATTCAGACGGGACAGCCCGTGCTGCTGCCGGTCATCTCGCCGGAGCAGTTAAGGTCCATTGTGCCATCAACAGAGCGGTCTGTACTGGAACGCATCAGCATTCACAGTTTGTTGGTGATTCCCCTGGCGGCACACGGTGAGGTCCTTGGGACACTCACACTGACACGCGACCAGCCAAACCGCCCTTATACTATGGAAGACCAGATATTCCTGCATGACATTGCAGACCGAGCCAGCCTCTCGATTGTGAATGCACGGTTATTCAAAGCAATGCAGCAGTTGAACAACCAGCTCGAACAACGAGTGATCGAGCGGACGGCACAGTTACAAGAGTCGGAAGAAAAATTCTCGAAGGCATTCCTGGCAAGTCCTGCGGCCGTGGCAATTGCCAGCCTGCCAGACGGTCGTTATCTCAATGTCAATGAGTCCCTCGCAAGATTAACCGGCTATAGCAGGGAGGAGCTGCTGGGTCGCACCTCTGCGGAGCTGGGACTCGTAGACGCCGCCACCGATGCCAGACTCATGGAGGCGATTCGCCGGCACGGCTCTGCACACAACGTTGAAGTTCAGATCCGTACCAAATCGAAGCAGGTCGCCGAAGTGCTGACCTCCGTCGAACAGATGGAGTTAAGCGGGCAGCCGTGTTTGCTTTCCGTCAACTTTGACATCACTGGCCGCAAGCGAGCAGAAGTGGAATTGCAAAAAGCCAAGCTGGAGCTGGAAGCCGCCAACCGGGAGTTGGAGTCGTTCAGTTACTCTGTCTCTCATGACCTGCGCGCTCCCCTACGAGGCATTGATGGTTATAGCCAGGCATTGCTGGAGGATTATGGAGAACAGCTTCCGGCAGAAGGTCAGAGGTACCTGGGACGCATCCGCAGCTCCACGCAGCGCATGGCAACCCTGATCGATGACCTGTTGAATCTCGCCCATGTGACGCGCGTCCAGCTCAACTTCGTGCCTGTAAATTTGACCCACCTTGCCGAGAGCATTCTGTCGGAGCTTCAGCGCATCCATCCGGAACGCCGCGTGCAATGGAGTGTCGCCCCAAACCTTATGGTACAGGGCGATCAACGCCTTCTGGAGGTTGTTTTGGAGAATCTGCTGAACAACGCCTGGAAATACACCTCTCGGCAGGAGCGAGCGCGGATCGAGTTCGGATCGAAACAGGAAGGTGAGGAAACGATCTATCTCGTACGTGATAATGGCGCCGGATTCGATATGGCATATGCCGATAAGTTATTCGGCGCGTTTCAGCGGCTTCATACCGTGTCGGAATTTCCGGGAACGGGCATCGGGCTTGCCACGGTGCAGCGTATCCTTCAACGGCACGGGGGCCGCATCTGGGCTGAAGGTGTGGTGGATGAGGGGGCGACCTTCTTCTTCACGTTACCCGCCCTGAAAGCTGCCCCGGTTAAAGTCGAGCCGAAGGAAGAGGCTTCGATCCTCAAACGCGCGAAAGAAATCATTTAGTCGAGAGCACAAGATGACAATCCAGTCCACGTTAATATTTAGTGCCATTTTCGCCCTGATTGCCGCCAGCATTTACACCTATATCGGCTGGCGCTTGAGCAAGCGTGTGATTCCTTCGTCTGAGTCCAGGATAGCCTGGCAGTTCTTTACCGTGTGGTGGTATGGGTTGGCGGCTACGACCTTGATCGGCGGTCTGCTACATCTATTGGGTGCTTTGGGGTTGACAAACCTTGCCGTCTTTGTGACTGCGAACTACGTCAGTTTACAGCTGAGCTGTCTGGCGCTATTGGGGCTTTTCTATTACCTGACCTTTTTGTTCACCGGGAATAGCCGGTGGCTCACGCCATTGGCGATCCTATACACCATCTTCTTCATCCTGCTTATTTATTTCTTTACTGCCAGCAATCCAATCGGTGTAACCCTGGAGCCGTGGGACACCACGCTTGCTTATGAGTTTCCACCTACACGGCCTGTCGTTGTCGGCTTAGTCGTCTTGCTGATTGCGTCGCAGCTTCTGGGAGGGTTTGCTTACTTTACGCTGTATTTCCAGGTGCCCGACGTAACCCAGAAGTACCGCATCCTTTTAGTTTCCTGGAGCATCATCATCTGGTTCCTCAGCCCGTTTGTGGGAGTCCTCCTGGGGCTGGATGAACGGGACTGGTGGCAGCTTGCACGCCGGTTCCTTGGGTTGACGGCTGCCCTGACCATCCTGATGGCGTACCAACCGCCGCAGTGGTTGAAACAACGCTATGGCATCCTTTCCCTGAGCGATGAGAGTAACCAGGGTTTACAATCAGAACCTGCGCGGCGTGGGCATAGCGGAGCACCCCGCTGAGACACGATCTGTAATAAAGATGGCTCCTTTGTCAGGAGCCATCTTTGCTGTTTCGGGATGCCCTTTGGAATCCTGTACTGCGCTGGCTGTTTCTTTATCTGAAGTTCCTTCGGGATGCTCTAACGCGACTTCCTCCGCCCTGTTCGGTTACCTGGGCATAGTTCCCAACTCCAGTGTAATCTCGGAGAGAGGAGGGCAGCTTACAGCGCGCCGACGCTGGGCACATCGGTACTGAGCATCGCGCCACTGGCAGTATTCGCCGGGGCAGCGCTCATCGCATCCTTTACTGCCGTCTCATCGCTTGGGCTGGAGTTGAGACTGCCGAGGGAAGTTCGGCTGACGCCTCACCCTGATGAATAAGTTCCAGCAGTCGATACAGATTTATTTGTTCATCAAAATAGCATAGATATATGCATCCTGATCGGCAGAGGGCGAGTCATAAATAATGGTCATGCCCAATCGTCTGTAAATCGCCCAATAGTGAATATGATCGGGGGAACTCGC
>JAICRQ010000078.1 GCA_025966435.1 Anaerolineales bacterium
CCTGGCAATCCGCAATATCTCTGCTGCAGTGATCTCGCCCGAGGCACCTCTGGATGGGTACAAACTGGTCGTCGCCCCTGCACTGAATGTCTTAAATGAACCTCAGGCTAACGCCCTGTCCGAATTTGCCCGCGCGGGTGGGCACCTGGTGCTGACGCTGCGTACCGGGATGAAAGATGATGCCAATGCTTTGCTTCCTATGCGCCAGCCCGGCTGGCTGCGCGAGGCGGCTGGGGCAGAGGTGGAAGATTATTACGCGCTTCTGGAGCCCGTTGCCGTACAGGCAGAAGGCTGGGATGGCCGCGCACAGATCTGGGGTGAGCGACTCAGGATACTCGACTTCGAGAACACCCATGTCATGGCGCGTTATGACGCGGGACAGGGTTGGCTCGCAGGTCAGCCTGCCATTACGGTCCATAACTACGGTGCGGGTAAGGTGTACTTTGTGGGTGCCTACCTCGATGACGCCGCGCAGGATGCCTTATGCGTCACTATTCTACGGGAGGCGGGCCTCCACCCCGTGTTGGAGACACCAACGGGCGTGGAAGCCTGTTTACGGGTCGGCGCGGATGGCCGCGAGGTGTTTATTCTGATCAATCATGCTAATGCGCCGCAATCTGTATCACTTCCCTGGCAGGCGTGCAATCATCTGGATGGGCAGATTGTGACGCATTTAGCTCTTGAGCCTTATGGCGCTGCGGTTCTAACACGCGCATAGCAAACGAGCATTTCGAGGTTGCTTTAATTTTAGAAAAACAACTCTTGCCGTTAATTCAATCGAGTTAACCTGCCTGGTTGATTCCATTGTTGGATCGATTTGTAAGTACTCTTGTCGGTTCTCAAGCCGAAGCTAAAGGTTGATTGAGCCTTTTCCCTCTCTGTTGCAAGATAGAGTGATGATGTCCCTGTCTCCGATACCAGGTGGCGAACAAAGCAACGACAAGCAAAAGTTCCGCAAAGTCACCACCATAATACATGAATTGAGCTGCGGCGCGTATTTCATGGGCACTGTGAAGAGTGCCGTGAGGCCACAAATAAATGTACATCAGCTTTCCGAGGGTAGCATGGGCAGCAATACTCAGAAAGACCACAATAAGACGAGTGCGCATACCAGGACGACCCGGCGCTGGATCGGGACCGGCAATTGCCCAGGTAAAAAGGCAGCCAGCAACCAGGAAGTGCAGATGCATAAAGTAGTGTAGATACGGGTTTGTCAAAGTCAAAGCATATAGTGGCGTGAGATATAGCAGATACATCCCGCCAATATTTGACAAGAACGCACTCACGGGGTGGATCAGCCAATGAACCAGACGATGATGTAATGTAGTAGTAATCAATCGAGAGATCCGAACCGGCAATGTGCGGAATGCAAGGGTGAGCGGCGCCCCTGCGACCAACCCCAGTGGAGCTAGCATACCGATTAGGATGTGCTGGAGCATGTGGGCGCGCAAGTCATGGTGCGATACATTCGCTAGCGGCGGCGAGAGAGCAACGAAGAGCAGAACCGTGCCAGCTACAAAACTGACAGTGCGCCAGTAATTCCAATGGCGATCCGAGCGCTTTTGTCGCACTACAGCGACTAAATAAGGAATTAATAAGCTGGCTACTACCGACAACGGCACGAGCATAGATGCAGTGCCAGAGTGCATATGATAAGAATGTGACTCCATGAGAGTAGCTTTCTCAGTCAACACTCAAGTTAGTGGCAGCGGTTGAGCGTGCGCGCCCCAGCAATACAATCCCCACTAAGAGCAGCACAAGACCTGTCAGGTTCCATGCCACATCATATGGCAGTAAATTTACGCCATAGCGGATCTGGTGCAGTCTAAGTACTTTATGGTCAATAATTCCATCAAAAAGTTGAAATCCGCCCATGCCTATGAAGAAACCCGCCCACACCCAGGCTGCAGCCAGGGCGTTGCGACGACGAAGGTCGAGCAGCATAAAGAAGCCAGCTACAAGAGCAATTAGTTCAGCCGAATGCAGTAGACCATCTGACAATAATCCCACGGCAGGGGTGGAAAGATCGTAGAAGTGATGCCAGCCAAGTACCTGATGAAAGATAATTTCATCCACTCCAGCCATGATCGCTATGCCAATAAGAGCCGCGCCCCATCTTGAACGTGCCGGGTCAGAAATATCGTGAGGCATAGGATGCATGTTTAAGTCCTCATGTAACCTAAGATACTATGCTGTCGGGACGGCTCGAAATTGTCCCAGCCGAAACTGGTGCGCATCGTGTCGATCTCCAGCTCATTCATTAGGGCAAAGTCCAGCGCCACCTCATCCAGTTCATCGCCTTTTTCATAGTCCTCCAGCACGGCAAAGGACACGTATTTAGTAACCAGCGAAGGATCGTTAGCAGGCTGGACCTGTGGAGTCTTTGCTGGTGCACACCCGCCTACCACGAGTGTACCTAACACAATCAAGAACAGCAGTCTTCTGAAAATGACACTTGAAACCATTGATTTCTTCAAGAACTTTACCTGTCCTCTTTCACACGTCAAGAACTTTGTACGCTTCACCGTAGAAAGTGAGCTAAGCAGGCCGCGAGCCTGGCAACTTGCTTCTGTTGATAAAGGCGTGATCATAGTGAATACGGCAAATCCTGCGCTTAAGCTTCCAGGGTGCTCACAAGCAGCTCTTTCATATACACATTTTGTTCCCAGACGTCACCAACGGGTTGATTGGTAAAAGGCGCCGTGTGCATATAGGCTGGCGGGCCAAATTCGGGTGTAATATACAGGCTTTCGCTTCCATTTTGCTTATGTTGGTCAATAATCTGTTGCCACAGCTGTAGATGGCTTTCGACGGCGTGCTTCCACTCTGGAGCGCGTGGGTCGGGAACCTGCGGCCCCTCGGCGTAGCCCACGCGCGCGTGGATATAGTGAGCGCGGCTGATGGCAAGGTCAAGGTTCTCGCGTTGGTCATCGAGTCCGGATTCATGAACCACCATCCAATGCGAGAAGTCAGCGGTCAAGCGTAACTCAGGAAGGGCTTCCAGATATTTGCGGGTCTCGATCGCAGAGTAGGTTGGTCGGCCGCGATGCGTTTCAGCAAGAAAGGGAATGCCACTGCTCTGGCTCAACTGGATTGCGCGCCGGAAGATTTGGACGTTTTCTGCGAAATCGAAGATATCGCGACCAGCATGGCTGTTGATAAACACGACCTGGCATTGCGCTGCAAACTCGAACTGTGAGTCCAGGCTCCTGATATGATCCTGATACGTTTCCCCCCGCGTCAGAATCTGCCCAATCAGGCGGAGCCCGTAGGCGTTATGAAGCCGCGCAATGTCTGCTGGTGACTCAGGCACGGAACCCAGATAGATTTCTGTGGCATCGAATTCGCTCGCTCTGACTCGCTGCAGGAAGACTTCCAGCGGATCATCCCACATTTCCCATTTTGACTTGCCGAGAATCAGCTTCAAGATGAAACTCCTATTCTCTGAGATGTGAAGTGATAATACCACCACAATTTAGCTCTGTTTACAAATTGACAGGAATATAATCAGAAAAGATCTATAGGAATCTTATATGTCGCTTAATGAGCTTCAACCGCATCTATTCACCGGACGCTGGATCGGGGAGACGCAGGGATATGCGATGCCCGCGCATATCTGGGAGATCACGCAACTGGGATTTGGCTTGAGGATATCCACGCGCTGGGAAGGGGAGACACAGGTCGCGAGCTTCACCGGACGGCTGGTTCCGAACGAAGCAGCATTCATCATTGGATCTTCGAAGGCAATTCTGATGGACAAGCAGCATTTTGTCATCCCCGGCTGGTGTACTAATGATGTGCGCGGGGGAATCGGACCCGATTACGATGTAGTATTTTCACGCCCGGGCATTGCCGAGCTCACTGCCCGCCAGGCGTACACCCAATATCTCGAACAGGTCGCACGAACCGCAAGTTAACGTTCGCCCAGCAACCGTACCGTTTCTCCAAAAGGAAAAAGAGCGGAGTCTCTCCCGCCCGGAGTGACCACCCACAAAACGGGAAACGAGGGAGGCTGAGGTGGGAAATATCCGTACCCATCTGTCAGGTACACCGCGACGGTTGTCGCCCAGGGCGAATGGTCGTGTGTGAGTTTTGTAAAAAAGGGGCGGAAGTCTGTGCCGCCGCCGCCCACGGGCGTGGGAAAGTTGCCGTAAGGGGTGAGAGTGTAGGGACCGTGCAGGTCCGCGTCCGCATAATAGAGCTGACAGCTGATGTGAGGATACGACAGGAGGATGCTCTGGACCTCGCTTAAGAAAACCCGAATCTGTTCGTTGTTGATGGAGCCGCTGGTATCGACGGCGACCGCGACAAAGACGGTCTCATCTTCCAGGGTTTCCAGATACATTCTTTTCCCGATGAACCGCCGGTCAAACTCGCGAAAGTCGATCGGCGTGCGCACGAGATAGCGCCAGAGATAGTGCCGCCAGTTGAGCTGCCCGCCTTTGAGGGTTTGAAGCTCGCGCTGGAGGGAAGCGGGCAGGGAGCCTTGTAACAAGGTCTCCGCCATGACGCTCGCCTGCTCCATAGCATTTCGCCAGTGCGCCTCCATCGCTCGCACTTGTTCCTGGCTCAGGCTGCCGGTCATTGGCACCTGCTCACCCTCTGTTCCCTCCCGGGGTAACAAATCCGGGTTTCCTAGGGGAATGTTCTTTTTATCCCATGGAGATTGCCCCAACAGATCGTACACTTCTTCCACGCTGAAGTGCTCCAGCCTCTGCACCCGGACGCTGTCTTTGGGCAATGAGAATCCTTCGCGACTTAGGATGCCGTTGACCACCACATCTGCCGCGATGTTCCAGCGTTTTGCATCTCGCCCAACCCCGCGTGGCACGTGCAAAAGAGCCGCATGCAGGACTTCATGTAACAGGACGGCTTCCTGCTGGTCGAGCGGCAGGCGCTCGAAGAACTGCGGGTTGACTAGGATCTGACGCCCGTTCGTCGCAGCAGTCGGGATGGTGTCCGTCGAAATCGTTTCTGCAAACAAGATCAGTGACCCGAGGAACGGTGTACGCGTGCATAGCCGGGTACGGAGGATGCTTAGAATGGAAGTTAAATCAAAGGTGGTGGACATGATCTGTCTTACAGCGCCATCGTATCCTGATAAGTCACCAGAAATTGCTGGACCTGCTCATCCTGTTGGATAAAACCGTTGAGCTCTTGCATCATTCCTTTGAGGCGCATCATGCGGAAGAGATCGATCGCACACAGCTGCACCCATTCCGGCTTGGCAGCGCCCACTAGCCAGCGAAAAGCATGATAAGCCGCCTCCGCATCCTTGGCGCGAGTCGTTAGTCCAATAATGGTTGCGTAGCTCAGAGAAGGTTCGCTGGGGAAGGGAATTGTTTCTCCATCCCCTTGCAGAATCGCTTCGAGATCAGGAATGCTGCCATATAACGCGATAAAAGCTTTGAACTCTTGCGCGGTCGCCGTTCCGACAGCGCTCTGGATGCCCAACTGGGCGCGGTGCAGGTGAGTTGCCATGACCCACGAACGAGGAGAGGGCCATGCATTTTGCTGGGGTATTAGTTTATGCAGGAGATCCGGGCGGAACGCCAGGAACGCAATAATGTGCTCATGCACGCCGTGAGCCAGGGCATAGCGCTTGAAACTTTCGAATTCCGGTTCCACCTCGAGGTGCAGGAAACGATTCGCCAAGGGAGAAGGCATATCGTAGACCGCTGCCATATCCTCTTTGCGATTCCCGGCTGCCCAGATAAACCAGCCTTCCGGCACACGATAACTCCCCACCTGACGATCCAGAATCAGCTGCTGCGCCATACCCTGCATGGCAGGTGGCGCCAGATTTAATTCGTCCAGGAAAAGCACGCCTTTGCCTTCGCGCGGCAAAAACTCCGGCGGATACCAGCGCGAGACGCCGTTCTCCGCGACCGGTAACCCGCGCAAATCGGTTGGTGCCAATTGTGAGAGCCTCAGGTCAATGAAGGGAAGCTCATGTGCCTCCGCTGTTTGTGCGACGATGCTTGATTTTCCGATGCCCGGAGGTCCCCAGATCATTGTGCTCAACTTTATATCGTGACGGATCAGTCCATCCAAATAATCGGCTAATTCCGCGGGTGTCATCTTCTCCTCTTTATTGCGAGGAAGTGTAGCATAAAAATTGAGCACTCCGAAGAATGAGCTCTTAACCTTAAGATGAGGCTAATCTATTTAAAGAAGAGCCAGCGATATATCGCTGGCTCTTCCATCGTACAACTCATTGAAACAAAGCTCTCTCTATCCAAATAGTATTAGGAAGCTAATATCCCCGGTCACGGATGTATTCGTTCACCTCCGCGTTGAAGGTGATCTGTTCTAGAGTAAATTCCGCCCACGGTTTTCCAACGTCAAACCAGGTGGCGTAGAAAATTTTCCCGTCCTCCGATGAGCTTGTGATCCAGAGGATTTTTTTCTGGTCAGCGGGATTTTTGAACCGCATCGCTTCCATAGTATCCACCAGACCTGTTTCCGGATGAAAGCGCACAACGAAGCTTTCCTCGGTATCTTCAAACGGCACAAAGAGTAAGGCAGTATGTTTGTCAACTGCCTGCCAGCGCACATGAGTGTCGGTGAGCCAGAGGGAAGGAAACCATCCGCCTTCTGCCCAGAGTGCAAGATTCGCTCCCTGGTTTGTGTTTGGGTCATCATAGTACGTGCCCATAGGGCTTTCAAAAAAACTTTCCCCATCCACATAGCCTTCATTCACCCTCAGAAAAGGGATGCCAAAGAATGTGGCTTCAAAATAGTGCCGGTAGTCGCGCCCCGTATTGTGGACCATCACGAAACGTGCCGGAAGCCAGACTCCGAATGGGCGCATCCTTCCCCGGCCTGTCAATACTACCGTGTCAACAACCGGAATTTCATCACCATAGGTCCTGCGATAAAACCGCTCGACAGGCGCGGGCAGCCCTTCCGGCAGAGGAATTGTCTTCATTTCTCCTGAGGGAAGTGCTGTGTTGGTAAACGGTTTCGGTTTGACCTGTAAGCCGACCCAACCGACTACGGTAAGAATGGCAAGAAAGATTGGAATTACGTAAATCGCTTTCATCGTATTTACTCTCTTATATTTCGGTAAAACAAAATACATGCAATCAAACCCAAGATCGTTAAGGTAACCCACAAAGGTGCTTCAGCCCCGGCGCCTTCCACGCCTGCGTTTGCTGCCCAGAGGGAACCGGCGGTCAGTACGAGCGTGTAAAGCGGTCCTTTTACTGTGTAAATTCCAGCAAGGATAAAGCCCCAAGGCTTACGCTGAATCAGCCAGATCCCTCCCAGGATAAGAAATGGCACAACAAGCGTCAGGTCAAGTGCAAAAACGATGCTTGTCGGGTGACCTGTTAGCGCCACAATTGCCGGAACCCTGCCTGTAAAAATAAATCCCAGTGACTGGATAACGTAAATCAACGTGAGACCCACTGCGACAAACAGCATATACGCCGCAATCCATTTGACCGGCATTCCCGGGTTTGCTCCACGGCTGATGTGGCTCGCATCGAGGTTGGTCAACCCAAAGAGCAACGCAAACATAGAAAGACTCAAAAGGGCAGCATAAAGCAAGAAGAACCAGTTGAAGGTTGCTCCAAACAGATAGAATGCGTAGCTATAGAGCATATAGTCAAGTATGCCCAGCCAGACTAAGAGTGCTTTTCGAGAACCGTACCTGGAAAGGATCACAGTCAGAACAAGAATAGGGACGCCGAGAAGCAATGTAATCAGATCGTTACCTTTCCAGGCGGAAGTAACGAAGAGGTTGTCTTTATAGAGGCCGTTCAAGAAGAGCCCGCCTGCTGCCGTAATACTGGCAAGGACAGCAATGAGAGCCGAGAGATTGAAAGCACTCTTAAAGTAAGGTTGGGGAGTGGCAGCCATAAATTATCCTCTTATACAAGGGACATTTTATGTTTAATCGACAATCCCAATCAGTGTATAAGGTCACGTCTAAATGTGAATTTTGTCACAAATTGATATTGAGAGAAATTTGTATCCCTTTAAGACTCTAACAACAATTTTCTTATTCGTTTAGAACGTGTTATTCGACATTCAGGCGTTGAATAAGTAATGAAGGAGCCAGAGACAGTACATCTCTGGCTCTTTCATTATCCCAGCGCCGTCAGGTCTTGGCGATTATTTAACCAATTGAGCGCGAACCGCGCCCTCGGGATGCTTGATGGAAGTTACGAGGATGTAATAGCGCGAGGGGTTTCTCTGAATGTCATGAGCAAGTGTGCTGCTGACACCCACACAGCCGCTGGCGTTGGGACCCAATGAAAAGTCAGGATGTAAGTCTACGACCAGGGGACCGTTGGAGCCAGCCGGTGCCCGGTAAATGCCTATGCTGGCTGGCGGCCAATTCGAGCCATCTCCCGGGTAAACGAAGACCCGCAGGTTATAACAAATTTGCGCCTTGCCTGCATTGACACTGACCGTACCGTCTCCAAACATGTTGGGGTCGCCGGAGCCAGCCGGCACAACGGCGTGCCAATCCAGGTAAATGGTCCTGGAAGCCGCTGCCTGGACGTTGACTGCAGAGATCAATGCCAGTAGGAGGACGACTCCCAAACAAAGGAAGATATTCCTTTGTTTCATGTTCCATTTCTCCGTTTCCATTTTAAGACTCCTTTCTTTAACATCTCATTAAGGGACCACCCCGGCTGCAATCCATTGCAGCTATGCAGGGTAGCCCACCAGAATCTGTTAAAAATGTACGGGAAATGTCACATGCCGGATTTGTTCGCTGGGACTGTTTAATACTGCCTCTGGCGAGGGGTAAATTATTTGTCCGGCGGCCTCTTGCTATTTTAGATTTCGATAACGATTTTCCCCTGTGCGTGCCCTGTTCCGATGTGACGCATAGCTTCGGCGGTCTTGCTTAACGGATACGTTCGTTCCACAACCGGCGTTACTTTCCCCGACTCGATCAGCTCGCACAGGACAATGAAATCTTCGCGGGTAAATTTAGCGATAAAGAAAACAACCTTCTGGCTCGCACCGCGCGACCCCAGCTTGATCTTGATCATGTGACTGAGAGGTCCGATTAACGGAGTCCTCGGTCCGCCGACGATGACGAAGGTCGCGTCCGGGTTCAGGATTCGTCTGCACTCCGACCACGACCGCCCTCCGGCGATATCGAATAAGAGGTCATAGCGTCGATCGCTGCGAGTGAAATCCTCTCGTGTGTAGTCGATGACGTGGTCGGCGCCGAGTGAACGGACGAGCTCCACATTCCTCGTGCTGCATACGGCTGTCACTTCCGCGCCGAATGCCTTCGCGATCTGCACGGCGAACGTCCCCACACCTCCTGTCGCGCCGTTGATCAGGACCTTCTGCCCCGGCTGAATCTGCCCGTAGTCGCGGAGTCCCTGCAGAGCTGTGATCGCCGCCGTCGGGACGGCTGCCGCCTGCTCGAACGTCAGGTTGGCAGGTTTGCGCGCAATCGCCTTCTTCACGCAGACGTATTCGGCGAACGCCCCAGTCCTCCCGCCAAAGACTTCATCGCCGGGTTTGAAATCGGTGACGCTGCTACCGACCTCTTCGACCACGCCCGCGAAATCCGCACCGAGTCTTGAGTCTTTGGGCTTGAGCAGTCCCTGCCCAATGCGACCGATGAATAGACCCGTCATGGCATACCACTCGGCGATATTCACAGAAGAGGCATGCACACGGACCAGCACCTCATCGTCTGCGGGGATTGGCTTGTCGATCTCGCGCAGCTCGAGGACATCGGGAGAACCATACTTGTGATGAACGATTGCTTTCATGCAGAATTCCTTACTTGGTCTTTCGATCTATGCAACTGTAATAACCACTTTCCCTTTGGCGCGTCCTTCTGCTACATAGCGCAGTGCTTTTGGAATCTCATCAAACGGATATCTTCGATCGATCACAGGGACGATCTTGCCGGCTACGCAAAGCTTTGTAATCGCCATCAAGGCTTTGCTATCCTGTGGGACCACCAAGAGGCGTACATTCCTGCCCCGGATTCTTCTTATCCACGGACCCAAAAGCAAAACCTGAAACAGTGTTGCGACAGAACCTCCGACGAAGAAATACGTCCCGTTGGGCTTGAGCGCCCGCGCATAGGCAAAGACAGAGCGGTGTGCGATGAGATCGAGAATGAGATCATACTGATTTCTATTTTTGGTGAAATCCTGTCTTGTGTAATCCATTACATGGTCCGCGCCCAGCGAGCGAAGGAAATCCATCTTGCCGGTGTTATCCACCCCGGTCACTTCTGCTCCGTGCAGCCTGGCAAGCTGCACGGCAAA
>JAICRQ010000027.1 GCA_025966435.1 Anaerolineales bacterium
AGTGACCCGCCTCCTGATCACCATTTCAGACGAACACGGCAACACCCTGGAGCATGGCGAGGCAGTCCTTGCCGCAGAAGACTGGTGGGAATAAAAACCCGCCGCGCAGGGCAGCCTCCTCGTCCAGGCTTTTGACCTGCCAGGCAATGTAGCGAAAGCGAATGCGGCGGCACCGTCCACCTCCTCCTAATAAAATAAATGGGCCGACCATTTAGGTCGGCTCATAATATGTTGCCTGAAAAGACTCTACCGCGCGGTCCTCGGGCTTTGCACCAGCACAAACGAGGCTCGCCGCTTCCCATTGACCCGCAGCCGGTCCTCGTGCTCCCTTGCAAACTGCTGCATTTCAAGCATAGATTGGACAAGCGAAAGGGTGGACTCAGCACCCTGGTTTTCATTCAGGCGGTCGATATGCAATCCATCGCGGCAGCCGCCCGTGGCTTTATCGTAGAGAGAGACACCGAGCGCGTTGCGCCCGAAGAACCATTCAAATGCCTGCGTGGTGCAGTCGTACCAGCCGATATCCCCGGTGATCCGGAACGCATCCAGGCACGCCGAGAGCAGGGAGTAGACCTCCACCGGCTGCTGGTCGAAATACGAGATCTGCCCCTCTTTCGGGTAAAAGCCCTGGTTCCCGATCGGCATGAACCAGCCGCGCTCCGACTGCTGGATCTTCACCAGCCAGGTCAGCGACTCCAGCCCGATCGCGATCGCCTGCTCGTCATTGTTCGCCTGCCCATGGCGCAGGAGCACCTGCGGCAGCACCGGGTTACAGTACGTGACGATGTCCTCGAACCACGGCCAGTTCTCGCTGCGATTCGCCTGGTAGAGGTCGATCAACTTTTGCACCAGCGTGTTTTGGACGCTCAGCACAGCCCGGTCTCCGGGGAAGCGCCTCAGGTAATGCTGGATGCCCAGCAGAGAAAACGCCCAGGCACGCGGGCTGATAAACTCCAGAACTGCCGGGAGCGCCTCTTCGAACAGGCGCACAGCCATGCCCTGCAGCCCCGCCCGCTTAGAACGAGCCAGCACGGCGCCCAGAGCCCACAGAGATCGCCCGTGGCTGTCTTCTGAGCCCACTTCTTCCAGCCACTGACGGTTATAGTCCATAAAGTTGCGGAAGCGACCCTTCTCCTGGTTAAAGGCGTGCCACAGGAACGCAAGATAGCGATGCCCCAGCTCCTGGACATGCGCAATGGATTGCTGCTCCGCTTCGGTCTGCGCCAGACCTGTCAGTTCCTCCAATTGCACCGAAACGATCAGGGCCCGGGCGTTATCGTCCGTGGTGTAGCCCTCATCGTAATTCGGCACGCTGTAGACAGCATGCTGGTACATGCCGGTCCCGTCCGTCAGCCGTTCGATATGGTCCAGCTTCATCACCGGAGCCTCTTCTACCCGTTCCTCCGTCACACTGTCGACCGTCATCAGATAGTGCTCGCTGAAGTGCTGCTGGCGGGCGCGGTCGAAGCTTTCACGATAGCTTTGCGCGACGACGGGCCAGATCATATTCCGTCCATACATGTAAGCGCGTTTACGCATCGCATCACGCTCTGCCTCGTTTTCCAGCAGATGCAGGATCGATTCGCTAATCGCCTTTGAGTCGCGGAACGGTACTAAGATGCCGCGCTCGTCAGCCAGTAACTCTTTTGCGTAGCGATAAGGCGTCGAAATAACAGCTTTCCCTGCGCTGACTGTATACGCCAGCGTACCAGAGACCACCTGCTCGGGGTCCAGATAGGGTGTAATGTAAATGTCACCTGCGCCGATGAACTCTTTGAGATCCTTGAGATCCACGAACTGGTCGTAGAACAGGACATTCTCTTCAAGACCCAGCTCGCGCACGCGTGCCTTCAGGCTGTCGCGATAGGCTTCACCTTCATGCGCAACCACGTGCGGGTGCGTCGCACCCAGGATCAAATAGGTCAGCTGGGGATGATGCTTCACTACCTCAGGCAGAGCCTCGATCACGTACTCGAGCCCCTTATTGCGTGAGAGCAGCCCGAATGTCATGATGACAAAGCGTCCCTCTGCCCCAAACTTATCTTTATGGAAACCCGGGTCCACAAACGGCACATCGTGGACGCCGTGCGGGATGAAATCAATCTTGTGCTCAGGCACGCCGTAGATGGCTTGCAAGTCACGGCGGGAATGTTCGCTCATCACCACCACGCGGTTAGAGAGCCGAGCCACCTCGCGCAGGGTTTCAAGCTGCTCGGGGGTCGGCTTTTCCAAAACGGTGTGGAAGGTGGTCACCACCGGCGCGCTGACGTTGCGCAACAGGGTCAGGATGTATTTGCCCCACTGCCCGCCAAAGATCCCGTACTCGTGCTGGAGGCTGATCGCATCCACCGAATGCTGGTTGAGGAAGTTGGCGGCGCGCTCGTAATCGAACAGGTTCGACTCTCGAATCTCGTAACGCACTTTATCGCAGTAGGTATATCCCTCTATGGTGTCGTTCATAGCAATGACCATGCTCTGAATATCGGGAAACTGCTCCGTGAACGCATCCGATAGATCGGTGGTAAACGTAGCTATGCCACACTGGCGAGGCAAATAGTTGCCGATAAACGCGACCCGTTTCAGGTCTGGGATGGAATTGATTTCCATAGGTACACTCTCCAAAATAAGATTCACTTCACAATATTGGGTACGGTGCGGGCTGTAATGCATAAATTGCGCTTGAATGTAATCTCTTGACTATAGCTTCGCTATGCCAAGGTGTAATGGTCATGAATAGCATACATTAAGATACGACGTAGCCACTATGACAACGAAAACACGAGTAATCTATTATGCTTTGACGGCTATGCGACGAAAAAGATAGATCCGTGGCGCCCCTAAGTCCTCTTATTCTATCATATCTCCTGAAGGTGCGGGCGGATCTGTAAACTGACCACATCGCAGCGCTTCGGCTGGGTAATGGTATAGAGCACGCAAGCCGCAATATCTTCCGCTCGCAACATTTTCATCTTGCCGATCCGTTCGCGCTGCTCCGCGGGAGAATACTGGGACTGCATATCGGTGCCCACCGCCCCCGGCTCGATCAAGGTGACTTTTATGCCGATAGGGTTCACTTCCTTCCGCAGCGCCTCGGAAAAGCCTTGAATGCCAGCCTTAGTGGCAACGTAGACCGAGCTATCCTTCTCGCGCACATCGGCGCTCATCGAGCCAATGTTGACGATGTGTCCCCACCCGCTGGCTTTCATGCGCTCGACGGCTTCGTGCGTCATCGCCATGTAGCCTAACAGGTTAGTCTTAAGGATGTATTCCCATTCCGGGTACCCGCCGTCTGTAATAGGTCCGTACCCCAGCGCGGCGTTATTGATCAGGATATCGAGCTTCTCCATTTGCCGGTCGAATTCCTGGAACACATGCTGGATATCCTCTGGGTCGGAGACGTCCGCGGTCAGCCCCAGCACCTCGCCACCGGCGGCACGAATATCCTTCAGCGCCTCGTCCAGGTCATCCTGGTGCCGCCCGAAGACCATAACTTTTGCACCCTGTGACGCCAGAAGAATGGCGATTGCTCGACCAATGCCTGTCGTCCCGCCGGTAATGAGGATGGACTTGTCGGCGACAGGTTCAAGCTGGTAGTTGAACAGTGATTGATCCAGATTTAGATTTAAGACTTCAGTCATTGTTTATTTCCTTTCCGTCCGTTTTTATTATTCTTTCCGTTCGCACGTTTGCGTTCGCTCACATTCCACTGTACGATGACTGTTCGATCTCCGTACAGATCATATTCCAAATGGCCCTCTGTGGTTTCGCGGGGCTGGAGCGTTTCTGTGCTTTCATCACGCTCTGTTATCACTTCAATATTTGGCAGTTTGCCTCTACCACTTGGCATAATCCGCAAGCGGCAATAGAACCGTGGATCTCCAAGGACACGGAACATGGCTTTTCCTTCGTGTACCGTTGAAAACTCCGTAATCGGGTAATCTACATAGATCATAAAATTCTTTTCAGGCACACGCCAGTAATGACGTGGAATGATCCCAAACGGTAGACCTGCGCCATACACTTCCTGCCCCACCTGCCCGGCAAGCTCGTAACCATCATAGATATCCTCCACCGGAATCCAGAGTTTAGGGTCTAGTTCGCCGGTCTTGGGGTTTTCGGTCATTACCTCTTTTGGCAGGTTCGGCGGATAATAGAAGCTAGCTTTGTACAGCATATTACGCAGGAATTCAGGGACCAGCACTCTCAACCACTCCGGCATTTCTCCACTGTAGTGCATGAAGTAATCATGGAAGGCGGCAAATCCTTCCAGCTCCTCATAAACTGCTGTATAGGGTGCATCTTTGAGTGGGAACAAAGCAAAGAACGTTCGATAGTGTTCGGCATAGCCGTAATTACATTCCCACAGCCACATGTGGTTGAACGTGTTTGCCAGATTTACAAAACTCTGCTGCAGGAAATACTCATCTCCCGTTTCTTTCCAGAGACGGAGCAGAGCACCTGCCCCGAACAAGGTAATATTGGCCTGGTAAAACAGATTGAAGCCTAGCCCCTTGAGAGTGCGTGCTGCCTTTTTGGCTTCTTCCAGATACCGCTCTTCTTTGGTCAACTGATAGGCTTGCAGCATGACATGCGCGTACACGCCAGCGACATCCGTCTCGCCGCCTGCGCCTTCTTTGGTCTCCGGGACCTGCACCTCAAGGGTGTACATGTTATAGAAAACGGGCCAATGGTAATCAAAATGGTGGGCAACCTTAATCGCGTAATCCAAGGAGTCGATGAACAGCTTTTGAGCCGTCTTGTCACCATGAATCGCTAAGCGGGAAACATTCAGTAAAGAATGGTAGAGATACCAGGAATCCATTGCTTCCGGCTTCTTCTGCGGCTCAGAACCATCCAACTTATTTTTTTCTGCAGCCATCCAGCGCCCTAGTACCTGTGCGTCTTTATCATAGAAGTTGGGCAATCCGCCCAACAGCTCGTCGTTGAGCGGAATTTCCTCGCCGCTCCATTCTGCGTATTCCAGTAGGGGCAGCAGCGCCGTGAGCTGCACCATACTTTCCGGCGGATTATCGTAATCGGCCACGTAAGCATTCAGATAACGCCGTCCTCTTACTTGGGTCGCGCACTTCTCATTCTCGAGGTCACGCAGAGACTTCTCAGCGATCTGCGGCCAGTGAACATATTCTGTTTCGTTGCGCGGCAAAGCTAGGAAGACCTGAGCCAGCATGTCGAGAAATTGCGGCGCCATCTCAAGGTCATCTTTCGGAACATGCGAATCCAAGACCATATAGACATCGGAGATCACAAGGTCACGGTCAGCTGCGATTGGTTTCTCTGTTGTCGTAGGGAGCGCAAACCCTAGCTCCGGCCACTCACCACCAACCGTATCAGCAAGGGAAGTCTCTGTTTGTTTGCAGTACTCATTGATCGACGTAAGGTTTTGGAAGTATAGAACGGATCCGCCCCTGGGACGGGTAAGGCTGAAATAAACTATCCCTGATCGCGGTCCGACTTGTTTGGCGTAGATGACACCTTCTGAAGCCGGCAGGTTCTCTTCCCTTCCAAGTGGAATCAGGTCTCGAGGCCAGAACGGAATGAGCAACGGAGCAACCGGGTTGAGCACAGTCTTACAATGCAACATGGCGCGACCTGTGTGTGGGAACTCTACTTGAACGCGGAATCCTCCCACCGTCGAACTGATTTCCACATCGATCCCGGTGTCCGTTTGTTGTATCTGATCAATCTCTAGCCTGCCATCCGGACAATACGCCGCACGGAAGGCAATCTCGCCACCCCCTGGAAAACGAGTGACGATCCAGAGCGATTGTGTCCCTTCTATGAGTTCAAGGGAAATATCCTCAAACGAATACGTCCAATGGGGAGATTTTCTTTCACTCCCTAATTCATCGAGTAAAGAAAGCATCCAGGGAGAGAGTCCAACCGTCTGCTGCTCTTCGAAACCTGTGATCCCTTTTAGTTTTTCCTTCTCATCCATTCTGTAACCTCACATACTAAGCTAAACCTACACCAAATATTGGCAAAGATGAAGCTGATTTGCGTCAATTTTTCGTGCAATAAATTTATTACTCTTCGTTTCCCCTGGCTCCAGCGGGAAGAATTGCTGCAAGTATAGAAATTTGGTGTTTGTCGTGCAATTAGGGATACCCCTTACCCCCATATAGGTGGTACAAGTGTACTGATTAATCTAGGCTTAATTACCAGGCACAATTTGGTATGGTAGAGACATTGGCCTGTTTCCCCACCTGTTTATACATAGCGACGTCCGTAAAAGGCTGCCCCAAAATGCCATCATGGATCGCCCACGACCGCAAACGGATACTGTTTGCTGCCTGCACCGAACGGAACGGGTTAGACGCGTCGAGCTGGTTATGCAGCTTGCCCCCCTCTTGGAACTCCGCGTGGATCGCCTCCATCTGGCGTTTGCCTCTCTGGTAGGCGAAACCATAACGCTCAAAGATGACTGCATTGTGATAATAGAGCGGCTCGATAAAATACATCTCATGCCCGATGCCGGTGAGGAATGAATCGAACTGCGCGATGGCTGGTCGTAATAAGCGTAAGCCGCGTCGCACCTGCCCTGGAGCAAGACCGTACTCCAATGCGGCTTTCTCTGCCTCAAGGTTGCGCTCACGCGTGCCGAAACGGGTTGGCGAACCGTTGGGCATGCGGTCTACGTCGAAGCGCGGCGATTCGGGATCATTGAGGATATAGAGCAGAACCTGGATCTGCCCGTTCAGGGTATCGGCAAGGTGAGCATAGAGAACCGGGTCTTGAAAAGCAGGCTGGTGATAGACGCGCATTTCCACGTCGCTGGAACCTTCGGCAAACCGGAATTGCAGCAAGTCCTGATTCTCCGCCAGATCCGGTAGATGGAATCGTTCGATCAATTCTTTAGGAATAGAACGGGCATAGACTGCCCGTTTTTCCTTTTCCGGGAGCTGGTTGATACTGCCGATTGTGGATGCATTCATGGATTTGTAGTCATAGTAAGAGTTCGTCGAGCAGTTGTACTGCTGGACGCCCTTGTCTGCGGCAGTACAACTGCCGCAAGAACAAACTTAAGTTGAATAGTCTCCCACTACCAAACTACCCAACTATCTTACTCGTGCTTCCCGTTCTGCACTGCGAGCTTCATCCCGTTTGGCGATGGCTTCGCGTTTATCGTATGCCTTTTTGCCTTTTGCCAGGGCGATCTCGATCTTGGCGCGCCCATCTTTTAAGTAGACACGGATCGGCACGATGGTCATGCCCTTCATACGGACGTTGTTCCATAGCTCGCGGATCTGCTTTTTATGCAACAGCAAACGACGGCGGCGGCGCGGCTCGTGGTTGAAGCGGCTGGCTTGCTCGTAGGGGGCAATGTGCGCATCGACGAGCCAGGCTTGCTCCCCGTTATCGATGTCCACAAAGGATTCCTGGATGCTTATTTGTCCCGCGCGAATAGACTTGATTTCACTCCCCTGCAGGGCGAGACCCGCCTCGAACTTTTCCAGCAGGAAATATTCAAATCCCGCTTTGCGGTTGGTTGCGACAACTTTGACGTTTTCAGACATAGGGATTCATTTTACCGCTTCTTATATCGCCTCTAGGCTTTTTGTTCCTCCAAAATCATGATCTTCCCGGCTGTCCCATCGATTCGGATTCGCTGGCCGTCTTTCAAGCGGGTCGTCGCCTGGTGAACGCCCACTACCGCCGGGATGCCATACTCACGCGCCACCACCGAGCCGTGGGTCATCATCCCCCCGACCTCGGTGATCAGCCCGCCCGCCGCCATAAAGAGAGGTGTCCAGGCAGGGTCCGTGCCGGGGCAGACGAGGATTTCGCCGGGAGCAAGCTGGGCGCCGCGCGGATCGAAGATGATGTGGACAATCCCTTCGGCGACCCCGGGCGAGACCGGACTCCCACTGATCACAGTATCTGTATCTGCTGCCGCGCCAAGCCCCTCGTAAAAGGCGCGCCCGTCACTGACGAGCACGCGCGGGATTTGCTTCCTTCGATTTTCGCGGTCGTGGATGGCACGTCGTTCGGCAATTAACGATTTCCAATCACGTGAATCGCGATTCGCCAGCGCCTGGAGCTCATCGAAATGCAGGAAGAACAGATCCTCTGGTTTCTCGATGATTCCCGCGCCTACAAACTCATCGCCGCTGGCTAGCAGCTCGTTCCGAATGATGCCCATCAGGCGGACCATGAAGAACTTTGGCGATTCACGCAGACCCATCAGCGTGCGGATGCGCCCTGCCAGAGCGCGTACGATCTTTTCTTTGATCTCACCGCCAGAACTTCGGCGCGCCTGTGAGGCAAGCCGCTCAATTGCCAGTTCCGCCGCCTTTGCCCCTTTTTCAAAGAGTACATCCGGCGCCATTTCCTCCGTGATCAGAAGGTAGCTTTGTAACGTCTGCATGATCGACGTTGGCTCCTCCCGCCAGCGCGGTTGACCCATGTCGATCTCCGCCACAACACGCATACCATATCGTCCCATAAAATTTACGATTGCCGTTTGCGCTGCTTCAGGCAGGGTTCCGTTCAGATAACGCGCGGCGAGCGTCTGGGCGTCTGAATCGAGGAAGGCGGCATACGAGGCCTGATCCTGCCGTATGGCACTTGCCGTTTTCCAGAGCGCCAGATCCATCTCAGTCGTCACGTTGTGCGGCAAACCGCGCGTCACCTCGAGCGCGGTTGCCGAAAAACCGTGATCGGTTTGTACGTCCTTTTCATCACCGCCAAGCCGCGCCAGCAGGCGAAGCGACGCGATCCCCGGCCCGAGGATCGGGAAAAAACGCGGCAGTAATCGATATAAGGTGGTTGAGATATTCGCCTGCATAAACTGGAGTCGCTGCGCCAGGCGCGTAAATAGATCATCTCCCGTGATGTTTGGAGGGACGAGCTGGCTTTCGATATACGCTTGAAATTCTGCCCGGGCTTTTTGTGGGTCATGCATATTCCTCACGACGCGGCCCAGCGCCGGAAGCAGAAAGCCAAGCACTGCTCCGATACTGCTCAGCTTTACATGCCCCTGCCCGGCGCCCAGGCGCGGTTCCTTTGCCAGCCCCTGCAGGATTTGACTCACGCTCGGATCGGCAAACCCCAGAACGGTTTGATAGACTCTGGCACCCATCGGGTTGCGCAGCAGATCGCTGATCTTGATCCATAGCCGTTCCCCGGCAGGGACAATCACGTCCGCTTGATCATAGCGAATCTCCGCGCCGAATAATCTGCCCGCACCGCTAAGCGCCATGCGGATAGCGTCCTGCCCTAACGGTGTCATCGCGCCCAGAAGCCCTTGCACCGAACCGAACGAGAACCAGACGATGAGTGGATCATACGACTCTCTCGGCACGGGATAGAGCGACGTGATCGGGCGGGATTGTAAAACGTACAGTTGATTCTCCGCAACCGCCCATTCGATGTCCTGCGGAAAGCTGTATTCCTTTTGGATCTGACTGCCAAGTTTTGACAGTTGCAGGATCGTCTCATCCGGAAGCGCCTGCCGCTCTTGGTCCGCCTCTTCCTCGATCGTTTCCACACCGCCTCCGGCTTTGCCGCGGGTGGAGATCTTCTTTGCACCCAGGGTCTTTGAGAGAATGCGACTCTGGATGGCATCGACTACATAATGGTCTGGTTCCACTTGTCCCGAAACGAGCGCTTCGCCTAAACCGAGCGTCGCATCGATGACGGACTCACTTCGCATCCCCGTAAGTGGGTTTGCCGTGAACAACACACCCGATGTATCGCTCTGGACCATATCCTGCACGATGACTGCCAGCGCCGCTTCCCCATGATCGATACCATTGCGGATGCGATAGCCAATTGCCCGCGCCGTCCACAAGCTGGACCAGCAATGGATGACCGCGTCCAGCAATTGCTGGACGCCGATCACATTCAAATAGGTATCCTGCTGACCGGCAAAGGACAGGTCGGGCAGGTCTTCGGCGGTCGCAGAGGACCGCACAGCAACCGGTTTGTCCTCAATCTCTGCGTAGGCAGCCCGGATGGACGCCTCCAGCTCTCCCGGCATCTTCCCCGCTGAGAATGCCGCCCGGATCTGAGCAGAGGCTCGCTCCAGAGCAATAGAATCCTCGGCAGAGAGATTCTCCACACCGGCGAGGATCGCCGGCAGCCAGCGATTGTCATTCACAAACTGGCGATAGGCATCTGTGCCGATAATGAATCCGCGCGGCACGGCAAATCCTGCCTGGGTCAGTCGAGCAAGATTCATCCCCTTGCCGCCTGCACACGCCAGAGTCGCTTCTGAGGAATCGAATGGAATAATCATAGGGCTATTATTGCACAAAAAAGCAAGATTGCCTGCTGAAAGTTACTGATTCTTCGACTTTTATGGGAATTGTTTCGCCAGCAGTACAACTGCCGCCGGATCGTTGGAAAAGAGGTAGTTTTCTTGAAAAAAATGTGTTAGAAAGCTCTACGAAATGCAATATATAAAGTGCAGGTACAATTAGCGCCCTGAGCAAAGGAAGATTACTTTAGTTATGAATTTTGAGGAAACAATACAGTTCGAAGCAGTCCTGACGGAGCAGAGAGACCACCTTGTACGGCTCTGCGGCTGGTTTTCGGGAGTACCGGAGGTAGCGGAAGATCTCGCCCAGGAGACCTTGATCGCTGCGTGGAAGAGCCAGGATCAGCTTATGTCTTTGGACAAACTAAAACCCTGGACCTCATCCATTGCCAGGAATGTTTGTTTGAACTGGTCTAGGCGCCACTACCGCGAGCAGAGGCAGGTGGCGTATTCCATCGACGCGGATGAACCGTTCGAGGAAGAACTTCAGGACGAAACGAACCTGGAGGTCGAACTGGACCGTTATGAGCTCGCTACACTTCTAGACCGCGCGCTGGCTCTATTGCCCGAGGACACCGCGCAACTACTGGTGGAACATTATATAAAAGAAGCCTCCCATGCCGAGATCGCAAAAAAGATGAGGCTAAACCCCGGGACCGTTGCCGTCCGGTTGCAGCGTGGGAAATTGACCTTACAGAAATTATTGCGAACGAGTTTACAGATGGAAGCATCCGCGTTCGGGTTGATATCCAGCAATTCGCAGTGGGAAGAAACGAATATCTGGTGCCCCGGGTGTGGGCAATCCCGTTTACTGGGCAAATACCAGAAAAATGAAGTGTTTGCGCTGCGATGTCCCACTTGCGATCCCGAAGCAGAAAGCATCATGGCAGGCTTGGACCTGACGAAGCCTTATCATGCGGCTCTATTAGGGAACATCAAAACGTACAAACCCGCCTATGCAAGACTGCTGACCGCCTTTAACCCGTTGTATCAACAAGCCTTAAAATCTCACACAGCCCCCTGCTTGGCTTGTGGGTCCCAGCTCGAAGTGATCGTGGAAGATGACAAGCCAGCATATAAACACTTCGATAAGTTCACCCAGATCACGCTTTATTGTCCTGCCTGCGATTGGGCGTCGAATAAATCCCTGTTAGGGCTGGTTCTTGCTTCCCCGGAGGCGCAGCGCTTCTGGCGGGCATACCCACGGATGAGGACAACCCCACCGCAGGAAGTTGAAGCACAGGGATCGATGGCTTACCTCACCAGGCTGCAAAGCGTCACGGACAATGCGGAGCTGACGGTGATTTCCAGGCGCGACACATTCGAGCTCATCAAAGTGCATACGAACGTCAAGCTATAAGTTTTTCCTTCATTAACGAAATCCAAATTTTATAAGAGGTTGGCGATGTTTACACTCCTACGCCAGCGCAATTTCGCGCTGCTATGGTTCGGCGGGTTGATTTCCATTATGGGAGATTGGGTGTTGGGGGTTGCACTTCCATTCTTTGTCTATCAAGTATCCGGCTCCACGATCGCAACTGCCGTGATGGTTGCGATGGAATTGCTGCCGCGTCTGCTGTTTGGCTCGATTGCAGGTGTCTTCGTCGATCGCTGGGATCGCAGAAAAGTCATGGTCATCACCAGCATAAGTCAGGGTCTTGTGATCCTGCCCTTATTTTTGGTTCGCTCTGCCGAGAGCTTATGGATCGTCTATATGGTCACGTTTATTCAGGTCACCTTAGCGATGTTTTTTGGACCGGCAGAAAATGCTCTGCTTCCGTTGTTGGTGCCGGAGGATAAACTTATCCAAGCAAACTCGTTGAATGCGATGAATAATAACTTTGCGCGCCTGATCGGCCCGCCGCTCGGAGGGGGAATCCTCGCTCTCTGGGGATTAACTGGCGTGGTACTTGTTGACAGCATCACCTTCGTGATTGCAGGATTGATGATTCTTGCGATCACAAGATCCGGGCGCGCTGACCCAGCCATTCAAGAGGAAGCAAAACTCGAGGGAACTTCCTGGAGCCGCTTCTGGAATGAGTGGAAGGAAGGGATGGGAATTGTCCGTAGAGATCGCGTGGTGACAGTGCTGTTTATTACTGTCGTCATGCTGAACTTTGGAGGTGTGATGATCGACCCGTTGGGGGCAGCCTATATTGTGGACGTAGTCAAAGCCGATGCCCAGGTGTTCGGCTTGCTGGTCACAGTACAAGCAATCGGGGGAATTATCGGCGGGCTGCTTGCCGGAAAGGTAAGCGAGCGCATTTCCACCGCTCGCCTGTATGGCTGGGCGGAGGTAGTGCTAGCGATAGTGATAGCAATCCGCTACAATATTCCGGACATTCCCATATTGTTCGTCATGACCCTGATCGTTGGGTTGCCCGCCGCGATGGGTATAGCCGCTCTGGACACACTTTTTCAACGCAATGTACCAAACACGCATATGGGGAGAATCTACGGTGCACTGAATTCAACCGTGGGGATTACAAGTCTGTTCGGAGTACTCGGTATCTCAGGAATCTTGGGGGAAGTGCTTGGCATTGTCCCTGTGTTGAATATCGCTGCAGGGATTACCATGCTGACTGGTTTCGTCGCCCTTCTATTTCTGCCCGCGAACGCCTGAGGCACCGGGGAAGTTGCATAACCCGATTTCCAATTTCACGTTAAAAAGGGCAGGCGCGTGATGGTTAATTCTCATGCGACCTGCTTAATTTATTAAAACGGAATTTACACATGGCAACTGTAAAAACAAAACTGAACGTCGACTCGGATGCGCTCAAACAGATCAAGCTAGTGGCAGTCGCTTACTCGTTTGTGGACAGAGAGCTTTTCCCCAACGAAGAGGCGTATAAAGCGGAAAAGGAAGTAGAGGACCGCGCCGGACAAGTGATTGAAGAAATCAAAAAATTAGGTCTGGAAGCCAAGGGCTACCCAGGCGATCAATACTTGTTGACCAACCTGCTGATCGACCGCCCGGACGTGATCGTCAACCTGGTGGATACGGTCCGCGGCAAAGATAAGCTGGCAAGCACCATCCCGGCCTTTCTCGAATACACCAATCTCCCTTTCACGGGCTGTGGCACAACGGGCATGGTCATTGGAAGCAACCGCCATCTCTTCAAAGAATTACTCGACTACAACAAAATCCCCACGCCAGAATACAAATTCATCAAAGACCTGCGATCGAATACACCTCCAGCCTTCGACCCGCCGTATATCGTGAAGCTGAATGAAAGCGGTGGAAGCATGGGCATTGACAACCGGGCGGTCAAGGAAACTGTCGCGCAGGTGTTGAAAAAAGTGGAAGATCTGCAGGGCGATTACAAAATCCCCGTGCTCGTCGAGAAATTCATCGATGGACGCGAGATCACCGGCGTCGTGTTCGAGGATGGGAAGACCCGTCATGTATTCCTCGCAGAGAAGAAGTTTCGCATCAAGCCGGATGGAAAGCACGAGTACACAAGCATCGAAAGCTACGATGATCCTAATGCCGCGAAGTACCAGTTAGTGGAAGAAGAGCTGGAGAAAAAACTGACCGAGCTTTGCGCGAAAGCTTTTGAGATTCTGCGGTTTACGGATTACGCCAAGTTCGATATCCGCGTCGATGAAAAAGACGGAACTCCCTATTTTATCGACTGCAATCCCAACACATCTTTCGGTCCCGGTGACCAGCCCATGACCGAAGTGATGAAGATGCACGGGATCGAGTTCGAGGAAATTTTAGCCAGCCTCTTGAGTTATCATGTCAAATCCCCCACACGACCCAAAGAAATTTAGCCGCTTAAGAAGAATCCAGCAGATCAGCGAGAATCACTGCGGACCTGCGGTGATTCAAATGCTGCTCGAGAACGTTGGAGTGAACGTCAGCCAGGAGGAGATCACCGAGGCGGCGGGTGCCACACACACCATCGAAACACACGGAACGCGTGTCGACCAGCTTGCCAAAGCCGTGCACGAGCTGGCTCCCATTGCCAAGCTCTGGTACAAGGAAAAAGCCAGCGTGGAGAATCTGGAATATGTCCTGGATGAATGTAAGTTTCCGGTCGGAGTCGAATGGCAGGGATTGTTCGAAGACATGGATGACGACAATGACGATTACGGCCATTACAGCATCCTCGCGCATATCGATAAAGCGAAAGATGAAATTATCGTCGTCGATCCATACAAGGATTTTGTGGACCAGAGCCGCATTGTAAAGATGAGTCTGTTCGTGAGCCGCTGGTGGGATTTTAATGAAGTGAAAGACCCCGAGACCGGGAAAAAAGAATTCAAAAAAGACGAGCAATTGTTCTTCGTCGTCGCACCGCTCAGTGTTGCCTTTCCGGCGGAGCTGGGGATGCAGTCTTACTATTAAGCAACGATCTCGAACCTGAGATTCTTGATCAGTGGCAGTACATATCCTGTTATGCCTCTCACCAAGCTTAGGCTGTGACAACTTGATCTCTACTCTTTTGAGATATCCCACCATTTGGAAAGGCGACCACTCGAACGATGAGGATGGTCCGTGTAGTGCGAGACGTCGTTGAACAACATCAGGCGCGCTCGTACCGGGTCTTTGAAATCGAGCACGTTCAGGCAGGCTGGCAATTGATCGAGGCGGTCGCGATAGCCGCGCGCGTCGAAGCCGAGCAGACTGCTGATCAACAGCCGCAGTGTTGCCTTATGGGAAACGACGATCACATTTTGCCCGCGGTGCTGCACCACGATCTTGCGGATCACAGGCAGGGCACGCGCAATGACGTTGACGCCCGCCTCCCCACCCTGAGGTGCAAAAGTGAAGGGGTCTTCCTCCCACGCCGCGTACTCCTCCGGGAATTGCGTCTCGACGTCGGCGCGGCGCAGCCCTTCCCAGTGCCCGTGATGGATTTCGCGCAGCCCTTCTTCATGAATTAAGGAGAGCTGATGCGGCTTCGCCAGAATTTCAGCCGTTTGCACCGCGCGCAGGAGAGGACTGCAATAGACTGCAGCAATGGAGTCGTCGGTTAATCGTTCCGCCAGGCGCTCCACCTGGAATTTTCCTTCTTCCGAGATATCGATACTGACAGACCCGGAAAACCGATCCTCTGCGCTCGATTGGGTCGCGCCATGCCGGATCATAAACAGTCGCGTGGTGGTTTGTGCAGTCATGGCATCTCCGGTTGAATGTAAAAATCCAAAGGACTTTCATTCATTTTACACCGTCAAACGAAACACTGATGTATGCAGAAGGGTATCACCGGTACAGCCTCAATTTTCGATTTGGCTATATACTACAAGTAAGAGAACAGTATGATGGATAGATAAGGAAGGTAAACCTATGAATCTTGGTATCACCTCTGGACTAGACCCCGCGCATGACGTACTGCATTATGGACGCCAGGCGCTGGATACTATCTTTGCGCCCAAAAGCGTTGCCGTCATCGGTGCGACCGAAACGCCCGGCAGCGTGGGACGGACTATTCTCTGGAACTTGATCAGCAATACGTTTGGCGGGACCATTTATCCCGTGAACCCAAAACGGGCGAGCATCTTGGGCATTAAGGCCTATCCGAGCCTGA
>JAICRQ010000248.1 GCA_025966435.1 Anaerolineales bacterium
GCTGACAGACCAGGCTCTCCTGAACCGGGGTGGCACAGAGCTCGTATGGGAATTGGCGATTGACGATCACGTGATAGACCTGGCTTCCTTCGGCACGTTTGACTATGTGATGCCCGCCATGTCTGCAAGCCCTTCGCCTATCCGGGAAGTCTTCGCAAGAGTGACGGACTGGAACCTCGTGATGACCAATCTCAACCCCGGTGAACACACCCTGCACTTCCGGGCACAAGACGATTCAGCGCAATATCACTGGCTGGTCAACCTGGTCGTCGAGCCCGCAGACAACGTTGACATCAGTGCTGCACCATTTCCTCTACACTCATGAACGGGGAATAGCACTGGCAGATGAAAATGGGGGTGACGGGGGCTATCAACTGCTACATGAGTCGCAGGTTTGCTGAGGCAGAACGTGTGACCTGAGAGGAAAGAGAATGGCGCACGTTCTGCCTCATATCTTTTCTAATAAAGGAGGTGGTTTTTTGAGAAGTGTGTCCTACACTAACTGTGTCGGCTTTGCCCTGACCCTATGGGCCAATATTGAATTCGATGACTTACTAAGAAAGGATGTGTACTCATGAAAAAGTTGACCATTCGCTATATTCGGTATGTACTGGCGTTGCTTGCTAATGTCGGTTTTGGCAGAAACCTCAACTGAGGTAATCACGTACCTGATTTAGCATACAGTTCCTTATAGTAAACCGAATACGACAGCGCTGGCTGAGGGAGGTATTCTTCGGCCAGCCCTGTTTCATCCAGATAATTACAGACTCCAAACATATTAAGGGACTATCAGCTTTTCTCTGTCGGAATGCGGTCAGTCACAAAGGGAACGATACTGCTGTTTTCACGTCTCTTAGATTAAATTGGGTGTTGTAATATAGCTTTACAACACGATGGCTGAATATACTGAAGCAATCTGAAAGCAAAAACGAAAGCTGTAAGCTCCGTTTGTCCGCACTCTTCGCCTTTTGGTTCAGCAACGAAGGATGTCACGTCTATGCGGAAACTTACACTACATTAATACCTTCCTGTTGTGCCCTGGCTCTGATAGTCATATTGGTTTTAAACAATCCATAAAAAGGAGAACCTATTAATGAAAAAGCTCATCGTCCGCTACATTCGCTATGCCTTGGCTCTGCTCGCCAACGTTGGATTCAAACTGTCGATGAACTAACAAACGCAACTATATCAGCACCTTTTTTCGAATAAGGAAACCTAAGCTATGAAAAAGCTCATCCTCGACATCAGCTCTATGTTGGCCTGGTTTCGGGAATTGTGGTGGAAAGTCGTTCGTTTTGGAAGAAGTCTCAATTGAGACGCTCATCTGACTGATTGAGCGCGGAGTTGCTTCGGAACTGAATACAACAATGTCAACCGAGGGAGAGATCCTTCGGTTGCTCTTTTTAATGTCTAGGTTAACTCAAATACGCGGTTTTCTTGGTTTCCTGAACGTTTATTTTAATCTGATACAGAGACGCCGCTGGCGAATATTATTTGGTTGGCTCGGCCTGCAGATATTGCCACGTAGTTCTCTCTGGACGCCGTTGGATCCAATAGGCGTACTGGCACACCATCAGGGGTCCCAATACGACCATAACAGGGAAAATTTCAACAAAGCCAAATAGAACGCTCAGGATTAGCAGTCCAATGGCTCCGAGCCCAAAGGCCATGGCGAAAATACCAGCCATACGGCCGAAGGCTTTGCGCATCACCAAGGGAAACACGGCGGTCAGCACCAGATCGCCTAAGCCGATGCCCAGCCATGGTCCGGCTGCGTTTATGGGCCAGGCTATTGTGGGGGCGAAAGGCAATCCATCCAACCGGGCAAAGAGGTCATTCATCAGGGGAAGAAGCGATGTAGCAATCAGATCGTAGACGGCCAGGGCAGCTCCAAGGATCGCCGCGTGGCGAGCCTTCATGCCGCTTTGCGCCCAAAGGTTTGTGACCCCCACTACGGAGATCAACATGACAATATTATTGATCGCGAGGAACCAGACTGGATTAATGTCAGGTGCTAGTGCAGTAAAAAGATCCGCCCCAGCTAGGACAAGAGTTACCAGCCAAATGAACCAGCTTGATTTCAGGACTGGCTCCCACGTAAAGTACAGAATACTCAAGCCGGCAAGCGTCAGTAGGACTATTACCATCCAGATAGGCAGCATAAGATACAAAAGTGGGACAAGAATCACCATCACGAGCATCACGGCGACATCACCCAAGTTGAATACACCAATAGGTGGGCGGGTCATTGTGTAACGGCGGAAATAAAGCCAGGCGAGGATTACCGAGGTAACAACATGAAACAGAACAACGATTGACGCCAAAACCATTTCCCACTCCTTCTATAGCTTTATAACTGATCGCTCAAACAATATCTCGCGCAGGTCACAGCGCAGAGGGAGTTGATGCTGCAGTTGACTTGGATCTTCCTCCAGATAGAGTTCACATACTGGTACACCCCGTTCTTCAAGGGATTGACCAATCCTATTCCGAATCGAGCTGTCTATCTTGCGCACCGCGACCTCGACAGCAACTCCACCCTCAATAGCCCAGAAACCACAACGCGCAGGCAAAGGCACCTCTTCGAGAGACTCGAGTGCCTCTCGGATTTGCCTCGGATATACCCATCCGTTCGCGGTGCGAATAGCAAGGCGCAGCTTGCCCAGAAGGTCTGTCGTAGCAGTCCAATGCTTTAAACTGCAGCCCAACGGACCGAAAACTGGCTGCACCAGGTCCTCGGTATCATAGCGGAGCACGACACTTGCCTCCCGGTAGGGCGCGAACGGTGTAACAACCATCGTTCCCGTTTGTCCTGGCTTCCCTGGCTGTGCAGTATCCGGATCGACGATTTCCAACAGGCCCTGCGAAGGCTCGAAGTGCAGGTGACCTTCTTCACAGAATGTTGCTCCGAACGGCCAAGTTTCTGTCATGGCATAGCTCTGGATGAACTCCACGGAGCCGAAGAGCTTCCGGCAACGACGTTTCAGCCCCTCCGTGACAATCTCGCCGCCGACCGAGATGTGGTCTACCCCGAAATCTTTTGGGCTGTAGCCACTGTTCAGACCACACTCGACTAGCTCGCCCAAGTAGGAAGCATACGTGTTCAGGAAACTGGCACGATTCTTTTTGCCCGGCAGATGATGTGATTCGGAAAGCAATGCAAGCGCCTGGGCAGGATCGACCAAACCAGTCTGGTACCAGACTGCTCCAATGCGCTGTACAGCCTGAGAGAAACAGGTGTTACCAAGCGTGGCGCGTGACGAGGTGCTGATCTGAACGATATCTTCCGGAGTTATCTGACCGCTCTGGAGAAAGCTGATTGCCGCTAGCAGACCAGTCGCCTGGATCTCACGCGCCGTGAAATAGACACTAGTTGGCTTTCCTGTCGTCCCGGTTGTCGTGGTGCGGAATGCGGGATTCGATCCTCGACGCACGAATGCATCCGGATTGTTGAGCAGCGCCTTTTTCGGCGTTACTGGAATACGCGCGATGTCTTCAAAGGTGAGTCTGCTGGGGTCGACGCCCAGGGTGGTAAATTGGGAGCTGTAATAATCTGTTTCCTCAGCCGCGCGCACTGCTTGCTTTCGAAAGCGGCGGATCTGCACATCCCGGCGTGTCTCCTCATCCAGCTCGGGTCCACCCAGAAACTCAGCACTGTCTGCGCCCAGCGACCCGAATTCCTGCTTCGTGGCAAGAATCCCATCGACCAGCCTGTCGAGCGAGCGCAAATCAAATGGAACGGCGAACAGAACAGATGCAGCATAGCGTAGTTGGGCGAAAGCAGATTCGAACATAGATAATCCTGTAATGACAACAGTCTAAAAAGGAAGGTGACCGTACCGTTGGGATATTAATCCATTCCACTCCTTTCATTCGGCCGGTGCTCGCATTATATCTCCAAACCCTTACGAATTAAATAAAAATTCGGTTTAGACATGCCTTTCTGACACGTTCGCGACACGCCCCTTCAATAGACTGGATACAGACGATATTCAGAGTTGGAGGAGGCTGCGATGATCGACTTCTATTTTACCGATTTTGCCAGGCTGGTTATAGCATTCGTGCTTGCGTTTCTTCAATCGGATACAGCGTTAGCGCATACGTCCATGATCACGGTGGGGGATGAGATCGATGGCATGACTCTCACAACCGGCGCGGCGGATGCCCGTCCGCTCTGGGTGTTCTGCTCCTCCGAGGTGGACGAAAATGTTACGACAGCCAACTGCCAGGTGCCCCAAATCTCCAGGCTCGCCATCGGACATGTTTTTATGGAGCGAGAGGATGTTTTTGACAGCACGCAATGGTCCGACTTGCAATGGGAACTCTACCTGGACGACCAGTATATAAACCTGGCTCAGTTCGGCACCTATGATTATGTCTTGCCGAGTATGGCGCCCAACCCTTCCCTGGTTCGAGAGGTGTTCATGAAATTCACAGCCTGGGATATCGTGCTCACAAATCTACAGCCCGGCGCGCACACCATCGAGGGACGGGTATTTACAGGCGCCGAAGAATACAGTTGGGTGGTCAATCTGGTGATCGAGGAGAAAACGTTAACGGAGTGGGCATCCAGCCGGGGAGGCAGAAAGTTCGGCAGCATCCGCCTCTGGTCCGATTGCTTGCAGACGGGTAACCGGCTCTCGCCTTTCCATGGTTCGTGCATGGTGTATGTGTAAGACCGGTAGAACTCCGAAGCGTTATGTTTGTGAATGCAAATGCCTCGTCGATAGAAACCCGACGAGGCATTGATTTTGATTTAAGTATCATCGAATTTACTCAGATAATCTTCGTCAGACTGTGTGGTGCTGGAACCGAGTTCTATTTTCTCGAATTCCGTCAGGAGCTGCTTGAGCAACCTGAGCGATTCCTCCCTGCTGTTAGCAGCAAGACCATATTTCTGAGTTCATTCATCACTTCGTAATGGATGCCGCTGTACCCTGCGCCAGTCCCTCCAGATTGGACACGGTCATAGGCATCATGATAGAGCTCGTCCAATCGGTAATATTCATCCAATGATGTTATGGAGTTCTTTTTCGGTTATGAGCTGCTCAACGTCCTCCTCCAATTGTTCAAGGTTCTTTTGCAGTTTGATCTTAAGCCGTTTGATTTCCGCCTGCACCTGTTCCCATGTTGCAGGGCGGATATCGGCGTCAAAGTGGATCTCGGGAAAATTTCGCTGGAAAATATTCTTCACTAACAGCACCTGGTACACTTTCCGTCCGCTTTCCATTACACCCTGATCCTTTAAAACACCAGTATAGATCAGGACGTTATCAATGTATAAGCCAATGTAATCGCCTGGTTTGAGCTGTTCAGCCATAAGAACTCCTTTTCATTGATACGCAGATTTTACCCTTTCTACTCTGAGAATAGCGTAGAAATTAGCAGCCATTTGTTTCACTGCTGAAAAGTAGGGCGGGATGGCATCCCGCCTGGTGAATCACATAGAAACGTCCCAAAGGATCTAACTCCTTCGGGACGTTATTCTGCAACTCGAAGATTTCACCCCGATAAAGTTACGATCTCGGGAACTCCGCCAATAACTCTTCGCTGTAGTCGGCGGCAGGCAGCCAGGGGACGAGATACGCCTGGTAAACTTTGCCGTCCTGTTCGAATAAGGTGTCGCCGGTGTTGCGCTCCACGAGCGCCAGATAGTCGCTCAGCTCCTCGCCCTCCAGCAGGATTGCCGAGAGACCGGCGGGATTTTTAGGAAGCTGTAGGAGA
>JAICRQ010000586.1 GCA_025966435.1 Anaerolineales bacterium
CCTCTACAAACAGAGATGGCAGATCCGGCGCCCAGACGCGGGCAGACCAGTCGGCGGTATGCGAAATTTCTTCGAAGCCCATATTAAGAGTATTGTACTCTGCTGGCAGGACTTTGCAGGACTGTGAGTAGTGATACAATGCCAGCCAGTAAAATAAACCAAGAACAAGTCGTCTTGAATCTGAGCAGAATTCTCAAGCGAGGAAATCACGAAATCTATGGCATCGAATGGAAATGCAAAGCACGTAAAAGTATTGATTTTAGGGTCGGGTCCTACAGGCTATTCGGCAGCGCTGTATGCTGCGCGCGCCGAACTTCAGCCTGTTGTTCTGACGGGCATGCAACTGGGCGGGCAAGCGGCGCTGACGTATACGATCGAAAATTACCCGGGTTTCCCGGACGGTGTGGGCGGCGCGCAACTGGGCGAGTTATTTCAGAGACAGGCAGAGCACTTTGGCGCCGTCACCGAATTTGAGTCTGCCAACTCTGTCGATCTGTCGCAGCGTCCGTTTAAGGTAGTGGCAGACAGCAACGAGTATCTGGCAGACGCGCTGATCGTGGGGACAGGTGCCAGCCCGAACCACCTGGGGATCCCCGGCGAAATGGAACTGACGGGGCGCGGGACTTCCTACTGTGCTACCTGTGACGGCTGGTTCTTCAAGGATAAGAAAGTCGTCGTCGTCGGCGGCGGCGATAGCGCTCTGGAGGAAGGCTTGTTTATCACCCGTTATGCATCCTCCGTGACCATTGTTCACCGCCGTGAGGAATTCCGTGCCAGCCCCATCCTGCAGAATCGAGCGAAGAAGCACCCCAAGGTCGATTTCATTTTGAATACTGTGGTCACCGAGGTGATCGGGACGGACAAAGTCGAAGCGATCCGGCTGAAAAATGTTATAACGGGCGAAGAAATCATTTACGAAACAGACGGGCTGTTCATCTTTATTGGTCACACCCCGAACACCCAAATGTTCAAAGATCAATTAGAGATGGACGAGTTGGGATATATCAAGATCAACGAGCGGATGGAAACCAATATCCCGGGGGTCTTTGCGGCGGGAGAGGCGGCAGACCCGCATTTCCGGCAGGTCGTCACCTCGGCAGGGATGGGTGCCGCGGCGGCAATTCAGGCAACCCGCTACCTCGAAGCGACCGAATCGTCTCCCATAACATCCACTTGAGGTGTACTTGCAAGCGAATCACGAAGAAATGAAACAGTGACGCCATAGGCGTCACTGTTTTTATATAAATCTGGTAATATCAAACAAAAGGGATAAGATGTACTTTATTATCTTGCAGGTTTCAGATAAAATTTCGCTACGGCGTATATAAATTTCCGGAGGAGTCATGAACAAAATCTCGATCATTGGTGCAGGCATGACTGGGTCGACCACTGCCCATTGGCTCGCAGAGCGTGAACTGGCTGATTTGGTTTTAGTAGATGTTGTGGAGGGGATGCCGCAGGGCAAGGCGCTCGACATGTTTGAGGCAATGCCTATCATCGGTAAGGATGTGGAAATTGTCGGCGCCAATGATTATGCCGCGACCAAAGGCTCGGATATTATCATCATTACGGCTGGTTTGCCGCGCAAACCAGGTATGAGCCGTGATGATTTATTGTCTGCTAATGCCGAGATTGTGGGGAAGGCAGCGACGGAAACCCTGGCTCATTCTCCTGATGCGATCTACATTGTGCTGACCAATCCCCTCGACACGATGGCATATTTGACGATGAAGAGGACGGGGCTGCCACGCCAACGCGTGGTGGGGCAGGCGGGGATTTTGGACTCCGCCCGGATGCGCGCTTTCGTGGCAATGGAGACCGGGGTCAGCGTGGAAAACATCGATTGCTACGTATTAGGCGGGCACGGCGACGAGATGGTGCCCCTGACGCGCCACTCGAACATCGCAGGGATCCCGTTAAAAGAATATCTCCCCGCGGACAGGTTGGATGCGATTGTGACTCGCACGCGCAAAGGTGGGGGTGAAATCGTTAACCTCCTTAAAACCGGTTCTGCCTTTTATGCGCCATCCGTTGCCTGCGCGCAGATGGCTGAAGCGATCCTCAAGGATAAGCATCTCATCGTTCCCTGCGCAGCGTATATGCAGGGAGAATACGGTTTGAACGATATGTTCTTCGGCGTGCCTGTGATGCTCGGGCGCAATGGGGTGGAACGAATCCTCGAGTATAGGCTCGATGCAGATGAGCAGGCGATGTTCGACGCATCAGCCGCGGCTGTCAAAGAAACGCACGAGGCGCTGAAGAAGTTAGTGACCTTATAGAGGTAAGAACGTACACAAGTAAACACGTAGACATGTATACTTATTTAGCTGTCTACCTTTCATATTCAAGGA
>JAICRQ010000532.1 GCA_025966435.1 Anaerolineales bacterium
AATACTTATGTGAGGTCTCAATTGTTAGCCTTTTGCAAGCTCCATTATTTCACTTGTGTATGATAATAGGGGCAGATTGGAATTAATTATGTCAGTAAAATTACTTGTTATCGATGATGATAGTGCCGTAACCGATTTACTTTCATTGCTTTTAAAGTCTAATGGTTTTGAAGTGTCGGCGACCAATAACAGTACCGATGGGTTGGGTATGATCCGTGATTCTTCACCGGATGTTGTTATTTTGGATCTCATGATGCCGGAGATGGATGGTTGGCAGATCTGCAAGGCTGTGCGTGAGTTCAGCCAGGTGCCGATCATCATCCTTTCGGCTCTGAATGATCCATCCATGATCGCCAGCGTTCTGGATGCCGGCGCTGACGATTACCTGACCAAGCCAACCCCGAGTCGGGTGCTGATCGCCCATATCAACCGGTTACTCAACCGAAGCGGATCGGTGAATTCAAATGCGTCGATGAACGATCCCTTTACCCGACCGTTGCCAGCTTCGTAAGGGAGTGCTGGTTCGAGTTATTATCCCGTCACTGAAAAGTGACGGGATTTTTTATTATGCCAGATGCTTCAGCGCTTCCGCTGTTTTTTCCTTTGCTTCCATCATAGGTATGTGGCCTGCGCCGCTAATCTCAACTAGATGTGCCTCGGAAAGAGCTGCCTTTACTTCTCGCGCCCGGTCAATGGGGATGAGCGAATCCGCGTCACCATGAATCACGACCACAGGAAATTGGAAGGAAGAAAGCAGAGATGTAGAGTCAGCCCGTTCTGCCATTGCCTTGAGTGCACTAATGTAGGCTGCTGGTGGCTGCCGTTCCATGGATGTGCGCGCATAGGATTGCAATTTTTCATCGTTGGTGAACTTTGGGGCCATGGACTCGACCACACTGCCGATCCCGTTTGCTCCTACATCTGCAGCGGACTTGTAACGTCCTTCCTTGCGCTCAGGAGCATCAGCAAGCACTTGTGAGGAAACCAATCCAAGACCGCGCACTCGCTCGGGATATCGCCGGGCAAATGCCAGGGCAACATATCCGCCCATGGAATGCCCGACAATGGCTGCCTTTTGGATGTTCAAATTATCGAGCAACCTCGCAATATCCGAAGCATAGTCATCCATGCCGGAGGGAGAATCGATTGCGGTTGACGCGCCAAACCCGCGCAAATCGGGGAGGATGACATCGAAGGTATCCTCCAGCAGGGGCACGATCTCATCCCACAGGTGATGGTCGAGCGGAAAGCCGTGCAGGAGCACAAGTGGAGTCCCTTTTCCACGCCGCTCGTACGCCAGCTGCATGCGATTCACATTGTCTTTTTCCATAATCTCTCCTTTCTTCATACTCTTTATCTCCAATTGACCGCGACTTTCAATTTGCTTCCCAGCTTTGAGTAGTAATGGATAAACCCGTTGTCTCTTCCAAATTCGTATACGCGGCGGGTGATGTCCACATCAGATTTGCAGTATTCCGCGACCTTGTCCAGCTCGCCATTTCTAAACCATTCCACGGACTGAACTCCGTCGGCTGTCTTGGTTGTCCCAAGTGTGGCTCTTGCAATCGTATCAAGGCTGAGACGGAATTGCAGTGTCCGGTAAATATCCTGCAGCATATCTGTTGTACGAAATGCCCGAAAGTTTTCATTCCGTGCATAAGGCTTCAAGACTTCATAGTCAAAGCCAATTATATTGAACCCGATAACGCGATCCGCGGACTTCAGTTCCGTGATAAGAGCAGGGGTATCCTTTTCCCAGTACACAGCAAAATCATTGCGCGCGGTGGACCAGGTGACTCCACAAGCCACTAACAGTTTGGAAGCATCACGCCCACCGACCTCATGAAAGAGTTTCTGGGTTTCTACATCGAAGTAAACGATGTTCATGGGATCTCCGACTTTTTCAAGTATTCTCGTGCAAACTCAAAAGCCTGTTCACGACTCTGAACGTTCCCAGTTGCCTGCCCTTCCCGAATCGCCTCCAGCAATTGACCGACAACCTGACCCGGCTCGAGCCCTAGCTCAGACATTAACTCGTTTCCATTCAATAGACGAGGCGGGGCGACAACTTCCTGTGGTTTCTCCCAGTAATTCTCCAGCAGAATGTGCGCAACTTCCAATGCAGCAGCCCAGGTTTCCTGTGTTAGGTTGGGACCCTGCGTTGCTCGCAGATCTGCCAAACCCAGCAGGACAAGGTCCACGCCTGCTTTGCCCGCGTCGCGAAAGAAGCGGTATATGGCTTTGCGGGAAGGTTCCTTTTTCTCACGTTCCAGGCGACTCGTGAAAAAGTGAAACCGCATGTGATGTCGGACGATCAAGCCGATGCGTTCCACCTCATCGTTGCTAAGATGGAATCCACGCCCGCGTTTTTCGGCAACTTCTGCACCTTTAACGTCGTGGTCAAAAAAGCGGATGCGCCCTGCATAATCTATCGTCTTTGTTGCTGGTTTTTGGATGTCATGATAAAGGGCGGCAAAAAACAGCGCGGCGCGTACGGAACGGTCGGTATTCAAGGATTCAGCAAAGTGTTTCGTGAATTGTTCGCGAAATTGTCCAAGGCGAACTCTGAGTGTTTCCATGAACACATCATGGCTGTCATCTGCACCATGTTCAGGTGTGAGCGCTGCCAGAATCATTTCAAGATACCCTAAGGCGCTAAGGGTGTGCTCCCAAACATCATAAATATGAGGTGGTGATTGCTCCACTCTTTTTAGTGCAGGAAGTTCGGGCAATAAGACGGGAAAGACTCCGAGCATCTCCAGAGCGCGGATGGATGTGTCTGGTTGAGGTCCTTCCAGTATTTTGAACAGCTCATCGCGCAGGCGCTCGATCGAGACATTGGGTAATAC
>JAICRQ010000025.1 GCA_025966435.1 Anaerolineales bacterium
AAGATGCTTCAGACGATTGCCCTGGCTGCAGGGCAACTCCATCATCCTGAAAACCTGCAGTTCGGTGTGCTGACCAACCACCCCGACGAATGGAACGGTTTGGAACAGATTCCCAACAACGTGGGAGTCTTCCCGCTTTACCATAAGTCTGCCGAAGATTTCATTCTCTCGCTTGCATCTTGGGCACATGACAATAAGACGAGCCAGCAATGCGTTTTGTTACTTTTAGATGACCTGGAGGCTGCATCGAATCTCGATTTTGATGCCCGCCAGAACCTGCGCTGGCTCCTGCTGCGTGGACCGGCCCGCCGCGTGTGGCCGATCCTCACGTTGAACCCCAATCGTATGGAAAACATCATGCCCTGGCTGGATGCGTTCCATACGCGCATCTTTGGCACGATGAAAAATCCGCGGCACCTCAGCCAACTGGACGCTGTCAGTGCGAGGCTGGAGGCTCTTCACAGCGGTTCACACTTTACATTAAAAGAAGGAGACCACTGGCTTCGATTTTGGTTACCAAGCATAGATTAATAGACAAGGAGTTGAATATGCACACTGGAATGCTTTGGTTCGATAACTCACAAACGGCTCTTAACATCAAAATTCAAAAGGCGGTGGACTACTACCACAAGAAATATGGTCGTACGCCTGACCTGTGTCTGGTTCACCCGAGCATGCTCGAGGCTCAGGAGAAAAATCAACGGACGGTCGAGACACCTGCAAGTGTCAACAAATTGACTGTTCGACCCTACCGGCCTGTTTTACCGGGCCACATTTGGATTGGCATAGAGGACAAAAACTAGTCGAGTCCTGTCCCTTGCTCCTCCCGCAGTACTGGCCTGCGGGAGGAATTTTTTTAACCGAGAGCAACGACGAGCGCCACCGAATGACTCTGACTATGACTGATGCTCACGGACCAGTTCGTCAGGCCAAGCTCCCTTGCTTTCTTTTCCGCGTTGCCATGCAGCGTGAGCTTCGGGGCTTTCTGTTCATCGCCCAGAATCTCGATTTCCTGCCATGAGACATCACCGATCCCTGAACCAAGCGCCTTGGCGACGGCTTCCTTTGCAGCCCACCTCCCCGCGAGCGATTCGGCGCGTTTGCCACAATACTCCAGCTCGCCGGGTGTAAAAATTCTCTCGAGCCAGGCTTTGCCCTGCCTTGAGAGCACCACTTCGATGCGGGCGATTTCAATCAGATCTACACCGGTTGCAAGTTTCATCTTAGTTGGTTACGGACCCGCCGAGGCGATCACTAATTTATCAAGATCAATGAATTTTCTTGCGGTAGTCAAAACATTGTCAGCGGTCACTTCCTCCACTAAGCCCTGATAGCGGTGGTAATAATCCAGCCCCAGTTGATGGCGCTCGATATTCAGCAGTGCATTTGCTACTCCCCCATTTGACTCCAAGGAGAGTGGCACACGTCCGATGAAATTTGCCTTCGTATCTGCCAACTCGTCCGCCGTGACGCCTTCCTGTATGAAGCGCTTGAGTTCATCGAGGATGAGCTCAGAAGCCTTCTTTACATTTTGTGGATTCACCCCCGCGCTTACTTCCCAGGAACCGGGACCGAGACCTGCACTGAGGCTTGAATAGGCATAATATGCCAGCCCGGATTTTTCGCGCACCACATCGCCGATGCGCCCCATCATCCCGAACTGTCCGAGGATATTGTTTCCAATTGACGCCGACATAAACTCCGGGTCACGCCGCATGGGTCCGTTGGTACCGATAATCAGATCCGATTGTGACTTGCCGACAATACGATGATGCTTGTTAATAGTTCTCTTCAACGGTTTGAGGGAAGGCAAGGCAGGCGTGTTCTTTTGATGCTTATTCTGCCAGCCACCCAGGGCGCGCTTGACCTGTTTTACGGCATCTTCCGGTTTCACTCCTCCCACAATCGCGATCACCATTCCGCGCGGACCATAGTGTTCACGATGAAATTTGACAAGATCACCGCGCTTGATCTCCCTGATCGTTTCCGGAAATCCATCTTCCGGGCGGCTGTAGGGATGGCCCTTAAAGAGGATGTTGTCGAAGACCATCGAAGCCATATCCGAGGTGTCTTCTGCGCGGATGGCGAGACCTGTCAGCAATTGTGCCCGAAGCTTCTCCATCTCCGTCTTGGGAAAAACGGGTGTTGTAAGCGCCTCACAGAGGAGCTCGAGCAGGAGATGGAGATCTTCGGCGAGAGAGCGCCCATGGAATCCCGATTTATGAACACCCGTATTGAAACCCAGCCCTGCCCCGACGGACTCGAGAGCATTGTAGATTTCGTCGAAGGTGCGGCTCCTGGTGCCGCGCATCAGGGCGAGAGATGTATATTCGGCAAGCCCCAGTTTCTCGTCCGGGTCGAACAAGGCGCCAGCCTCGAAAAAACCGGTGACAACCACCGAGGGACTGTTGAAGTTCGAACGCGATAACACCGTGATACCGTTTGGCAACACTTCACGGTAGATGTCATCCGGCCCTGGCAAGGAATTGACGTTCTTCACGATGACCCCTTCCTATCCAGCGGGATATACGTGCCAACCACACGACTTTGCAGCTTGAAATATTCATTCGCAACGCGTTGCACGTCCTTTACAGTGACAGCAGACAACTTCTCCAGATACGTCTCGAACCAGTTGTAATCCGCGAACATCTCCGCATAGCCCAGCCAGAATCCCTGGTTGGTGATGTTCTCGCTACCATAGGCAAATAACGCCCGCGCCTGCTTGATCGCGCGCGTGATTTCTTCCTTCGTTACTTTTTCTTCTTTCACCCGCTGAATTTCCCGATCCAAAGCGGCGAGGGCCTCCTCAGGCTTCCGTCGCGGGTGAATCGTCATTGTGATCGTATACATGAATGGCTCGATCGTCGCCTGCGCGCCGCCGTGAACACTGACCACGTATTCCTTATCTACCAGGGCGCGATAGAGCCGTGAGGTCTTGTTTGAAATCCCGCCGCTGAACATATTCAAGTTGCTGGGACCCGCCAGTAAACTATCTAAAACGGCTAGCGGGAAGAAATCCGGGTGCGAAGCCGGTGGAAAGCGGTAACAAACCTGAACGTAGGAGGTGGAGCCAGGTCCTTCCACAGCGAGACGCACTTCCCCCTGTTGGGCAGGCTCCGGTCGTGCCAGCCGAGCAGGTTCCCTGCCAGCAGGAATTCGTTCGAACAATTCGCGAATTCGCCCGAGCATCGACTGCGTATCAAAATCCCCGGCGACTGCCATCACAGCATTGTTGGGAACGTAAAACGTACGGTAGTGATTGTAGAGATCGTCGCGTGTTATCGTGCGCAAATCTGCCATGTCACCAATGACTTCGTGGTGATAGGGATGGATGCGGAACGCCGTCTGCTGGACGGCTTCCCCTAAAAGGAAGAGCGGCTCGTTTTCACTGCCTTCGCGCTCCGAGATGATGACCGTGCGCTCGGAGGCAACCTCCTCCGGAAGAAAGCGGCTGTTCTGCATTCGATCCGCTTCGAGTCGGAGAGCGAGGTCGATCTTATCGGCAGGCATCGTCTCAAAGTACGCTGTCCAATCCATATACGTGAAGGCGTTCCACGTGCCGCCTTCGCGCGAGATCGCTTTATCGAGGATATTGGCAGGGAATTGGTCGGTACCTTTAAATTGCATATGTTCCACCCAGTGAGAGACGCCGGTACGACCCTGAATTTCATCCCGTGAGCCCACGCGATACCACAACCACGACGAAATGATCGGCGCGGTGTGCACCTCTTTTAAAAGAACCTTAAGACCATTTGAGAGTGTTGTTTGTATAAGAGTATGAGTCATGGAATCACGGTCTCTACCGGTGTAGGCCGCAAAGTTGGGTCGACCAGGGTTGGGTCAGCAGCACAAACTTGCAACCCATTGACCGTGGCATCTGGTTGGATGAGGCAATACCAGGGTTTAACAACCTCCTGCAGACCGACAAACGGCTCATGCAACTCAGTTTGACTTAAAGGAATATCCACGGGTACATCCAGCACGGCTGGCACTTGCTGGTCCACGGGTACAACCAGATTTTCGATGTTGATGGGCAAAACAACCCCTGCTGGCAAAACAATGGTTGCATTCGCATCCCGGATATTCAAGCCGCCGGTCTGCACCCAGACCGTCGCGCCGCTAATGGTCACCGGTTGACTCAGGGTCACATTGGTAGGACCGCTGACGTTCAGGCTAAACTGCACGGGGATATCTTTCTCTACATGGATATTGGTGCGGATGCTTGCCTGGTCCATTTTGACAAAGTTTGAATACAACCCACCCAGCAAGCCAGAAGTCTGACCCACACCATAGGTTTGCAACCCCAGGATTGTGTCCAGCATTTGATAAGCGAGCAGAAGAGCAATGATCAGTATCAAGTTGACTGATAAGGAGAGAATGCTCGCGATCGTCCAAAACGCTGGCAGGAATCTGAAGCGCCGTTCTCTAGGCTGTGGCTCCGCTGTTGTGGAAGTTGTGACAGGAGGGGTCGAGGGCGTCGAGACCTGTGTTCGAGGGCGGTCGGCACTATCTCGAGGGGGGAGCTTGGAGTGGAGAGATTTGTCGCTCTCTGTATCTGAAGTTATTTTTTTCATCTTGCTGGTTTGGTTTTGATCGGTGTCAGGCGTCGTCATACGACCTCCTCAATCGTGATGGTTCTTCTGGGTTTCCCAGTTCTTGCGTGAATTCACAATTATCCCAGGATAATAAGATTATGGCTGCAATGTATCTGCAATCTTAACATAGATATGGATTTTCGAGGATCGATATTTTCCTGCCGATTTGCGCGTTACATAAAGGTTTGCGCACTCGTCTTGTATCTGAATTTCTTTTTGACTATAATCAGCCAGTTTGCAGGCTTGATTTGGAGCAATTTTTGGAGGCGTTGTGACTGCTACGCAACAATACTTTGTCGCCGTGATTGGCGCGGGACCGGCGGGGTTATTCGGGGCGCGCGAACTTGCGAATAAAGGCGCGCGTGTTCTTTTACTCAACCGCGATATTAAGCCGGGCGGGCTGGCAGAGTATGGGATTTATCCCAATAAATATACGATGAAGAATGGCTTGCGCAAGCAATTCCGACAGATCCTCGAGCTGCCGAACATTGACTATTACGGAAACATCACGGTAGGGGCGCAGGGAGATTTGACCCTCGACGATTTGCGTGCCCTCGGTGTCCAGGCGATCCTGGTGACAGTCGGGGCGCAGGGCACGAAATGGCTCGGGCTGCCAGGGGAGGATCTGCAAGGGGTCTATCACGCCAAAGACGTTGTCTATTATTACAACCACCTCCCGCCGTTCAGCCAGAAATCCTTCCGTTTTGGGAAGCGCTGCGCGGTGATCGGCGCCGGCAACGTGATGCTCGACATCACCCATTATCTGACGCGCGAGCTCAAAGTAGATGAGGTCATCGCGGTCGTGCGGCGCGGTCCGACGGAAATCAAGTTCGAAAAGAAGGAAATGGAATACGTGATCGACAATCTCGATCAAGCGGCGCTGGATGCCGAAATCCAGCGAGTTGCCCCAATTATGGAAGCGGTTCATCAGGACCCGCAGGCTGCCAAAGCCACAATTTTGGAAGCCCTCCCCAAGGCGCTGCCGAAAGTGTCTGACACGCGTTTCCGTTTCGAGTTCCTCGCTTCCCCTGTCCAGATGATCGGGGATGAAAACGGCAAGCTGACCCAGGTGGAAATTGAAGATAACATCCTTGTGGAAGCCAACGGCGACACAAAAGCCCGCGGCACTGGGAACAAGCGCCGGATGGATGTGGAAACGGTCATCTTTGCTATCGGTGACAAGGTGGATGAGTCCTTCGGCCTGGCGATCGAATGGAATGAATTCGTCAAGAATCAGCATCCGCGCTTCCCCATCGATGGCATTTCCTATGAAGCGCCTGCCGAGGATGTATTCGTCGGCGGCTGGTCGCGGCAGGCGAGCACGGGTCTGGTTGGCTACGCCCGCAAGGACGGCACAAATGCTGCGAGAGCGGTCTGGCAATATCTGCAAACGAAACAACCGCTAGAGCCAAACCTGAAAGTGGCGGCGGAGAAGATCAAAAGCCTGAACAAACCAGTTGTGATGAAAGATGATATCAAGAAGCTGGAAGCCGTAGAGATTGCTGAGGCGCAAAAGCGCGGTATAGAGGAATTCAAGTTCGACACGAACGACGATATGTTGCAAGCCATGGGCTTGACTGTGACGGCGGAAATCAAAACCCCTCTTTAAGTAAGGGGGGTTATTTTCACCTATATAACGTGAAATGAAACGTGACCTGTATTTTCGCAAGCCACTCATGAACGCCGCGGGGTCCTTAGGCTTCGCGCCCGATTCTCGTGTGGGGATTTCACTTGACTCGTTCGGCGCGTTCGTAACAAACCCATTCTCCCTTCGCCCGCGCAAGCCTGCGGCCCAACCAGAGATAATCGAATACCCGGGAGGCTTTCTTCTTCACAGCGGCTTACCCAACCCAGGATTCAGCGCGGGCGTCAAACGGTACGCCTCCCGCTGGGATAAATCGGACCTGCCGGTCATCGTCCATCTCATGGCAGATCGTCCGGACGAAACCCGGCAGATGGTGCGGATGCTGGAAACGCATGAGAATGTGATGGCAGCAGAACTCGGTTTTGCACCTCTGCTTGCCGACGATATCTTGCTGCTCACGCTTGAAATGTGTTTGGGGGAGCTGCCTCTGATCTTTTCCCTGCCGGTGGAGCAGGTGCTGAGCCTGGGTCCGCGGTTGATTCAGGAAGGTGCGCGGGCGATTAGTATTTCGGCTCCGCGTGGGGCGCTGATGAAGGATCACTTGATCACAGGCAGGCTGTATGGCCCATCTCTATTTCCTCGCGCACTCGAAACGGTTTACTCCGCGGCAAAACTTGGCCTGCCTATTATCGGTGCAGGCGGGGTGTGGGCAAAGGAAAACGCCGACGCAATACTCTCGGCTGGCGCGCTGGCGGTGCAGGCGGACGCGGTCCTATGGGGCGTTAACTGGCTGAGTCAATCCTCGATGGTGTAATCGAGCGTTTCGAGAAACCGTTCGCGCTCCTCGGGTGACATCCGTTGCACGGCGAGGCGGATGGTATAACCGCCGACCAGCTTTCCGTCTTCCACGATCATCCAATCTACAATATCTTCTTCATTAATCGTGACCTTTTCTCCGGCTTCTAGCCTTAGCGATGGAATGTCATCGCCCATATTGCCGTGGAAAACACCGTTCGTATATGTCACCTCATCCACCCAGATATCCTGCGGGGACTCGCCGGGTGGCGTAAAACTGACTTTCACGGCAACAAAGGTCTGGTTCGGGTGAGGTGTTGTGATCTTCGTAATAAATGTATCTAATGAGCCGCGTGCCTCTGCAATAGCAGAGTCGGGTTCGGTGTCCTCCGATGACGTTGCGGACGTGGAGGGAGTGGCAAGTCGCGGAGTGCATGAAAACGTTAGAAGAGAAACAAATAAGACAAGTTTGTAAAACATTTAAGTCTTAGGTTCCAACACCATCACCGGGATATGACGGTGAGCAGCACATTGTTTGTATCTGTCGTATCCTTCATACCATGAAACCGCCATCTGCCAGTATCGCTGGTATTCCTCCCCGGCTGCTTCATGGGCAATATAGGTTCCTGAACGACCATTCAATTGGACCTCACAATCGGGATGAGCTTTCAGGTTGTAGTACCAGCCCGGGTTGTATTCCCGCCCAAAGCTGGAGGCAATGAGAGCAATCTTTTCATCGTCAAACACGCCCACAAGCGGCATTGTACGCGGTTGATTCGTCCTCGCGCCTTTCGTTGTGAGTTGAATAATATTCCACCCAAGGATTTCAGAGATCGTGAATTTCCCTCTGGTCAGCTTCAGTATTGCCTGATCTATGTGCTGGACTCTCGAGGCGGCGAAGGCTGTGATGGGACGCAGCATCAAAATACGATGCAATCGTTTCTGGAAAACATTAGGCTTGCGTGTCATTTTTCGAGCCAGATTGTCACGGGTCCGTCGTTGTGAATCTCCACCTGCATATGCGCGCCGAACTTTCCCGTCTGGGTGGGGACGCCATGTCCGCGCAGTAACTCGACAAAGCGGCTCACCAGCGGCTCGGCAACATCTGGCAGTGCGGCGTCGATGAACGAAGGACGCCGCCCTTTGCGTGTATCGGCGTAAAGCGTGAATTGAGAGACGACGATCGCTTCCCCTTTTACATCCAGGATCGAAAGGTTTGTCTTTCCCTGTTCATCTTCGAAGACGCGCAGGTTGGCGATCTTCTCAGCGAGGAACTTCGCCTGCTCCTCGCTATCCCCGTGACCCACGCCCAATAAAATCAACAGACCCTTCCCAATCGAGGAAATGGCATGTCCTTCTACACTTACACTTGCCCTGGAAACTCGCTGCAACAGAGCGCGCATAAACAAGAATCATTCAGTCTTATCGAACCGAATGCCGGTAACCTCAATATATCTCTTTTGCTGTTCGGGGGTCATACGTTTGTATTCCAGCCGGAGAGTGTAGCCGCCAACGAGCGTTCCATCCTCTTCCAGAAGCATCCAATCGATAATGTCCTCCGGTCTAACGTCTACAAGACGGTCCGGATGAATGCCCTGCTCCACCGTCACACCTTCGATCATTCTCACTGTATACAGGTTGTCCAAAATATAAAGTGGCTCCGTCCACATATCTTCGATGTCGCCTTCTTCTCCAAAACGGATTTTCAGGCTGGTGATGGAATATGCTTTTTTAGGAGCCAGGAATTCCTGACGCCAGATGTGGAGTGTTTCCTGCGCCTGACGAATCGCGTCCGCCAGTTCTTCATCAGCCAGCACAGGGATTGGCGTATGGAAAGTTATGGGATCAGGTGTGGAGATCGAAGTAGCAGTAGGTTCAGCAGGGCTGCAAGAAGCCAGGATTATAAACACGAGGAGAATAAAGGATTTCCACTGGAGAGACTTGTGCATTTAAAATCTCCATTCTGGACGGCCCAATTGGTCGGCTGCTTCTATGAAAGGGTGCTGCCTATTCCCCAACCATCTCCCTTACCAACCCGAGGATTTCTCCAGGTGCGGCATGGCGATGCGTTGACAGTTTCGAATACAACAACTGCCCGTTGACAGTCACTTCAAACGTCCCGCCATCCGACGGGATCAGTTTGACCTCTTCGATCAAATGCTCATAATGCTTAAGCAATTCATCCATCAGGCTCACGGCCCGACCGGTGTAGTGTCAGACCGCACAATAGACGATCTCTATTTTCAACATCATCCCTCCGTCAATTTCGAAAATTATATCATTGTGGCAACTCCTGCAAAAACGCGGCGACCGTCTCGTCCGCCGGGTTAGACTTAATCTGCCCTGCTGTCCCCACTTGGCGCAGGACTCCTCCCACGAGCACGGCAATTCGGTGACTCAACGTTGCCGCCTCATTTAAGTTATGCGTGACAAAGACCGCGGTGCGCTGGTGAGCTCTTAGCAAAGTGGATAGATCGTCGATCAGCTTCGCACGCGTTGGCGGATCGAGCGCTGAGAACGGCTCGTCGAGCAGCAGGAGCTCTGGCTCGAGCACGAGCGCCCGCGCCAGGCTGACTCGCTGCGCCTCTCCGCCAGATAACTGGCCCGCCCGCCGTTTCGCCAGGGCTTCCACTCCCAGTTGTTTCATCCATTTGCCTGCGCGCTGGCTGATCTCTTGCTTTGGCACGCCGCGGAACTTGAGCCCGAGCGCGACATTCTGTTCCACCGTCATATCCATTAACAACGGAGCCTGGAATACAAACGATATTTTCCGGCGGTATTCCAGTTCCTTCCAATCCTTGAGAGGCTTTCCATCATAGAGTATCTCACCCTGTGAAGGATAGAGCAACCGCGCCAGCGCAAGCAACAGTGTGCTCTTCCCCGCGCCGTTCGGTCCTACAACCGCGAGTGTTTCGCCGCGTTGAATAGCCAGAGAATCGACCTGAAGCACCTTCAGCCCATTCCGTTCGATCAGCAGATCGCGAATTTGAATCATGCTAGTTCCGCGAGATAGATGGAGTCCCCCTCGAGGAGTGCCAGTCCGCCTTGCGTCCCCTTTGCTGGATCCATGTCAGCGCGAGGTTGATCAGATAGGTGAGGACAAGCAGCAGGGTGGATAGAGCAAGCGCCTGTCCGAATTCCCCCTTGCTTGTCTCGAGGACGATCGCCGTCGTGAGGACGCGCGTCTGTCCGCGGATGTTGCCCCCCACCATCATTGAGGCGCCCACCTCTGAGATAACGGAACCGAACCCCGCCATCAGCGCGGCGAGCAGAGGCAGCCGCGCCTCCCGCCACAGATACCAGACCATTTGTCCGCGTGAGGCGCCAAGCCCGAGCAACTGCTGTTGAAGACGCGGGTCGAGGGCTTCAAGCGCCGCAGCGGTCAAGCCTGTGACGACGGGCGCGGCGATGATCGTCTGTGCGATGATGATCGCGACCGGCGTATAGATCAGGCGCAAATTCCCAAGCGGACCACTGCGCCAGAGCAGGATCGCGACGACCAGACCAACGACAACCGGCGGCAATGCCATGCCCGTGTTAATCACGCTCAAAATAAACGAACGCCCGCGGAAGTTCCCCAGCGCAAGCCAGGTGCCCAACGGCAGACCAATCAACAAACTGATGACCGTTGCAATAGCAGAGACTTGAATGGAGAGTATCGTGATATCGAAAATTTCATTCATGGGAAGATGTTTTACGTGCGTGATGCAGAAATTTACTTACTCCAAGCCCAGGTCCGCATCCGTCTTATCTGCGTCAGGAAAGAAAAAAGGCTCACCAAACTCGTCCACACCAAATTCGGCGATAATGGTTTGACCTTCAGGAGACGTGATGAAATCGGCAAATGCCCGAGCACCGTCGAGGTTCACCGCCGGGTGCTTCTCAGGGTTGACCGTAATCACATGATACACATTCAACAAAAACGGATCGCCCTCGACCAGGCTTTCCAAATCCACATTGGTTTTGTAAGCAAGGAAAGTACCGCGGTCGGTCAGCGCATACCCGCTTTTTTCGGAAGCGATCGAGAGCGTCGCACCCTGTCCCTGACCGGTTTCGAGATACCAGCTTTCGGCGGGCGGGGTAAGCCCTGCGTTCGCCCACAGCGCCAGCTCCTTGACGTGCGTACCTGAGTCGTCACCGCGCGAGACAAAGGTCGCGCCCGCCGCGTGGATCTTCCTAAACGCCTCCACCGGACTCCCGCCGCGAATCCCGGCTGGGTCGGAGGGAGGTCCAACAATCACAAAGTCATTATGCATCACAAGGCGGCGATCGATGCCAAACCCGCTGGCAACGAATTCCTTCTCCGCCTCGGGCGAGTGAAGCAGGATTACATCGGCATTTCCCTGCTCGCCAATCTTCAGCGCCTGCCCGCTGCCCACCGCGACGAGTTGAACGTTATAGCCTGTTTTTTCCGTGAATGCCGGGAGCAGCACATCCAGCAAACCCGAGTCCTGTGTGGAGGTGGTAGAAATCAGCAAAAGATCATGGTTTTGAGAAGGCGCCAGATTGCATGACGAGAGAAGAAACGCAACGATCAAGAACCAGGAAGCGAGTGTTTTCATTCATCTCCAAAAGAAAAAGGCGACTCCGCTCTTTTGCGAGCCGCCCCTCTCAATCGGGATGGATTATAAGCCCAAGTCTGCATCTGTTTTATCAGCGTCAGGGTAGAACAATGGCTGACCATATTTGTCCATACCGAATTGACCGATGATTTCCTGTGTAGCGGGTGCAGTCATGAATTCCAGAAAAGTCTTTGCACCGTCATAATTGACCTTGGGCCTCTTTTCCGCATTAACGGTGATCACATGATACACATTGAGCAATGAGGTGTCGCCTTCCACCAGGATTTCCAGGTCCAGATGATCCCTGTTTGCGAGGAACGTCGCTCTGTCCGTCAGGGTGTATCCATTCTTTTCTGAAGCAATGATCAGGGTGGCACCCATGCCCTGTCCGGTTTCGGTATACCAGGCAGGCTGTTCAGCAGCCGGGTCGAGCTCCGCTTTTGTCCAAATGCCAAGTTCCTTGGTGCTTGTCCCCGACTCATCCCCTCGGGCAATGAAGCTTGTTTGCGCAGCGGCGATCGCCTTGAAGGCATCTGTCGCGCTGAGACCTCTGATCTGCGCCGGATCATCGGTGGGACCGACGATAACGAAATCATTATGCATGACGAGGGCACGATCTTTGCCCCATCCATCTGCCATGAATTGGTTTTCGGCTGACGGCGAATGAACCAGTAAAACATCCGCGTTGCCTTCCTGCCCCATCTTCATGGCTTGACCGGAGCCCACCGCAACCGTCTGGACCGTGTAGCCTGACTCCGCTTCGAACATGGGGATCAGCACATCGAGTAAGCCCGAGTCCTGCGTGGATGTTGTTGTGGCAAGAATCAGGTTTGGCTGAAAGACCGGAGGCACAACAATAGCAGGGGTTGCAAAACCACATGCGGTCAACAAGAATGAAAAAGCAATCAAAGACAACTTGTACATTTCATAAGTGTACCAAAGTTGACATGACCTTCTGCCTATGTTATAACTCGTAAACAATTTACGGATTTGCTCATCCAGAGAGGCTGAGGGACCGACCCTGTGACGCCTCGGCAACCATTCCGTGATCATTCATCCATGATCACTGAAGCTGGTGCCAACTTCGGCGGACACACTACATGTGTGTCCGGGAGATGAGAGAGGACTTGTGCTTGCATGTCGCCTCTCATTGCGAGAGGCGCTTTTGTTGCAAGCCAATCTGCTGTTTTAAAACGGCATCCCTCGATAAGATTATCTCTTCCAAATGGAGATTGTTTCGGCGGAAGAACGCCGCCTCGTAAAGACATAGAGGTTATATGGACATCGGTGAAACTCTGTATGTAACAACCGGGGATGGCTTTCGCAGGTGGCTGGAAAAGTATCATCAAACCAAGAAAGAAATTTGGTTGATTCAATACAAGAAAGCCACAAAGAAACCATCTATTAGTTATGTCGACGCGGTGGAAGAAGCGCTATGCTTCGGCTGGATCGATGGCACCCAGAAATCTATGGACGTGGAACGCTATGCCTTACGTTTCTCACCACGCCGACCGAAGTCAAATTGGACAGAAACAAATAAGGAACGTGCTCGCCGTTTGATTGCCGGAGGCAAAATGACGGAAGCAGGTCACGCAATGTTGCCTCCTGATATGAAGGAAGATGATTGAAAAAATCAAGCTAACCGGCGGACCCGAGAAAACCGTCACATGGATCTGGCTGGACCCCGAAACGGACGGTCAGCTCAAGGTAGAGTTTTACGACTTCAGTGAGATCGCCCAAAGAATGTTTGGAAACGATATTGCGTATATTTTGACCGTACATGAGATGGCAAAACTTTATCGGCTTGCAAGCCAGGACGAGACTTCACTCCTTCCCTGGATCATGGAACACTTCAAGAGTTACTTTGGCATCAAACAATGGCTCGAAGAACACGAAATTGACTTTGACAGGGAAATCGATCCTTGGGCTTAAGCAAGGAATAATGATGAATCTTGAGTCGATCAAACTCTTCATTGAATATCATATTGATATGACCCGTCGGGTCTGGGATTCCATTGACCATATCACCGATGAGCAATTTCTGGTACACGATGCGTATTCACAGGGCTCGATCCGTAGCCTGATGGTCCATCTCGCCAGCACCGATCGTCGCTGGCTGGCGGGGCTGAAAAATCAACCCGATGTCGGTCATTTGAGTCTCGAGGACTATCCAACACGTGCCGCGGCGCGTGAAATCTCTCAAGATGTTGCAAAGCATCTGATCGAGTACGTTTCTACACTTACGGATATTGACTTGAACGAACACACTGAGCAAGTTACCGAACCACGATGGCAAATACTTTTGCACCTTGTCAATCATGGCACCGATCATCGCGCCACTGTATTACAAAAGCTTCACGATCTCGGTGCGCCGACATTCCCACAGGATTTTATTATTTGGCTATGGGAGCGAAAATGAACTGTCCCGAATGCGGCGCGCGGAATCATCAATGTAAAACGCGCTTCGATGAATTCCTCGTCTTGGAATTCACCGACGCAGGCTATGGCGCGGTCCATCATTTGACCGTTGCCGCATACATGGTTCAACACTCCAGCAAATTGACGCGCGAAGGCTGGCTTTTTGAACGGGATCTCTTGCGAGAATTTCTTGCGGAAAATAAGTCGCCAGCCTACATCAGAAAGCAAAACAAAGATGTCGTTGACAGCGGCAAGCGCACGTTCAAGATCAAATCAAAAACTGGCGTGCCTGTAATTAACAAAACGACATGGAAGAAGACGATCCTCGATGTCCGCTCGGAGAATTCGGAGGTGTATTGTGAAGGTATTAGCGCGTGGGCAAGATCTGTGCTGGAGGAGGCTGAGGCGATTGAGATTGAGCGGGGATGAATCCCCTGCTCAGCACCTGGAAGCCCTTCGGGCTGACAAGCAAAGGAATTACTATGACCTACTGGCGACTTCACTACCACATCATCTGGGCAACAAACAATCGTGAACCAACTCTTACGCCCGACCGGGAGAAAATGTTTTATGGAGTGCTATACAAGAAGGGCGAAGAGCTCGGATTGAAAATTCACGCGGCGGGCAACTTAGAAGACCATGCTCACGTGGTTGCCTCTATTCCTCCAAAATTGGCTGTAGCTGATTGTGTCCGCCACCTTAAAGGCGCAAGCACGTTCGCGATCAATCATATGTCTGGAAGTGATGGTCAATTCAAGTGGCAAGGTGGGTACGGCGTATTAACTGTTGGTGAGAGGTCACTGGAAACAGTGATGGAATATGCCGCCAAGCAAAAGGAACACCATCGCGCAAATAGGCTTGTTGAGGTTTATGAGAGGATTGATGAGGAGACTGAGCAGGGCTGAACCCCACTGTTCAATCTATGAAAGCACTCCGCGCCCACGAGTCCGCTTAGCGGACTTCCACGAGCTGAGGCAGGGCTTTAGCCCGACGAATCGATATAGACCATTTCAACGCTTGACGATGTCGAAAGTTTGAAAATCGAAACTTACGAGAAGAAATTGTACACGATCTGCCTAATCTGTGTCAAAAAACAGGAGCAATATGAATCGAAAATACACAAACAGAAAATACCTCGACGCCCTCGAACAGAAAGTCCTCGTCTTCGACGGCGCAATGGGCACCAGCCTGCAAAACCAGCATCTCACCGCCGAGCATTTCGGCGGCGAGCAATATAACGGGTGTAACGACTATCTAGTTATCTCCTACCCTGAAACCGTTGAAAATGTCCATCGTTCGTTCCTCGAGGTCGGCGTGGACGTGCTCGAAACAGACACCTTCCGTTCCAACCGGATCACAATGGCAGAGTACAACCTGCAAGACCGCGTCATTGAGATCAACGAAACTGCTGCGCGCCTCGCGCGACGACTCGCGGATGAATATGCTGAGAAGACGGGGCAGCCACGTTTTGTCGCGGGTTCGATTGGTCCTTCAGGCAAACTGCCTTCTGCCAATGACCCTGATTTATCCAATGTCACTTTCGATGATCTCGCCGAGACCTTCCGCGAACAAGCGGTCGGGTTGATCCGCGGTGGTGTGGACCTGCTGCTGATCGAGACCTCGCAGGATATTCTCGAAGTCAAAGCCGCGATCAGAGGCATCCACCAAGCCTTCGACGAGACCGGCATCTTTGTGCCGATCCAAGCCCAGGTCACGCTCGATACGACGGGGCGCATGCTGCTCGGCACCGACGTCAACGCCGCGCTCGCTATCCTCGAAGGCATGGGCATCGATGTGATCGGTCTTAACTGTTCCACAGGACCCGAGCACATGCGCGAGCCCATCCGCATCCTTGGGGAAACTGCCACGCTACCTGTTTCGTGCATCCCCAACGCCGGGCTTCCGCTCAATGTGGATGGACAGGCGGTCTATCCGCTCGAGCCCGAACCATTCGCGAACGACCTGTACGAATTCGTGACTAAGCACAAAATTTCTGTCGTCGGGGGATGCTGTGGAACGACGCCCGAACACTTAAGGCTGCTGGTGGAAAAGCTGAACGCCCATCCGCACCCGGACCGCCCGGCTCACGCGACGCCTCAGCTTGCCTCTGCTATGTCGGCGATTGCCATGCGACAAGACCCGCCGCCCACCCTGCTTGGCGAACGGCTCAACGCACAGGGCTCGCGCAAGTTCAAGCGCCTTCTATTGGAGGAAGATTACGACTCGATTCTCGAAATCGCACGCGAACAGGTTGAGTTTGGCGCGCACGCCCTCGACATCTCCTGCGCCGTCACCGAACGCCCAGACGAAGTGGAGCTGATGCGTAATGTTGTCAAGAAGCTCGAAATGGGCGTTGATGTGCCTCTTGTGATCGATACAACTGAGCTTGATGTGCTCGAGGTTGCGCTCAAGACCACGCCGGGACGCTGTATGATCAATTCCACCCATCTTGAAGCCGGGCGCGAAAAAGCGGACAAGATTTTTAAGCTCGCCAAAGAACATAACGCGGCAGTCATCGTGCTGACGATCGACGAAGCCGGCATGGCGAAGACTCGCGAGAAAAAATTGGAAGTCGCCAGGCGCATCTACGATATTGCCGTCAATGACCACGGACTAAAGCCCGAAGATCTGGTCTACGACACGCTGACCTTTACGCTCGCCACAGGCGATGAAGAATTCCTCAACTCCGCGATCGAAACAATCGAAGGCATTCGCCTCATCAAACAAAATCTGCCAGGTGTAATGGCATCGCTCGGTGTAAGCAACCTTTCGTTCGGTTTCGCGCCTCACGCAAGACCGGTGCTGAACTCGGTCGTGCTGTATCACTGCATCCAGGCTGGTTTGGATATGGCAATCGTCAATCCGGCACATATCACTGCCTATCCCGACATCCCGCAGGAAGAAAAAG
>JAICRQ010000394.1 GCA_025966435.1 Anaerolineales bacterium
ATTCAGCTTCGATACTTTCCGGTAGGCGATTCATATTCCGTCCCCCGCCCGGAAGGATGGGAAAACGTCAAGGATGTCGCCCGGCACGCATTCCTGCCCGTGGTGGTGCTAACCCTGGCATATCTGCCTACCGCTTTTGTGGTTATGCGCGCCGCCATGTTCGGCATCATGGAGTCAGATTTCATCCGTACGGCGCGCGCCAAGGGTGTGCCAAACATTTCCGTTGTCATGAAACACGGGTTGAGCAATGCCCTTCTGCCGGTGTTGACGTCGTTCATGGTAGACCTTGGACAGCTGCTCGGCGGTGTGACGGTGATCGAAGCGGTCTTCAATTATCGCGGCATCGGCAATATGATGTTCGAAGCGGTCAAGTCGCGTGATTATCCGCTGCTCCAGGGTGGGTTCTTATTGTTCACAATAACCATACTCATCTTGAATATCCTCACCGAACTTTTATATCCATATCTTGATCCGCGCCTGCGAAGAGGAACCGCGTGACCACACAGATTCAGGTGGACTCGACTCCGCGTTTTGTCCCGCTGCCGGAAAAGCCGCTTCCCCCAAAGCGCTCGACTCTGCGGCTGGCGCGCCTCGTGGGCTGGACTGGAACCTTTGTACTGGGGCTTATGCTCCTCTTCGCATTTTTCCCCAACGCTGTTGCGCCGTATGATGCCACGGAACGCGTAGCGCTGCCCCTCCAGAAACCAAACACAGAGCAGATTTTGGGGACGAACGATCTCGGGCAGGACTTATTCAGCGAGCTCATCGCAGGGACACGCGCGTCTCTCTTCACAGGTCTTATCGTCGCTGTTGTATCTGTTTTGGTCGGTACAATCGTCGGTCTTGTAAGTGGGTATCTGGGAGGCTGGATCGATTCGGTTCTCATGCGCCTCACAGACCTCATCCTGGTATTGCCCTTCCTGCCATTGGTCATTTTGATCAGCGTCTACCTGGGTGCCAGCCAGAGGAACATCATCCTCGTCCTGGCGATCTTCTTCTGGGCGGGACCGGCGCGTTTAATCCGGGCGCGCGTGTTGAGCACGCGCGCGGATACCTATATCGAAGCCGCACGGGCGCTGGGGGCGAATCCGGTGCAGATCATGGTGGGACATTTATGGTCCAGTGTGAGGCCGCTGGCGCTGGTACAGGTTGTGCTCGTCGCCTCGGCATCCATTCTGGCAGAATCGAGTCTCAGCTTTTTGGGATTAGGCGATCCTTCCGGGAAAAGCTGGGGCACAATGTTGTACTTCGCGCGCGCCAGCGGCGCCTTTCTTTCAGATGCCTGGAAATGGTGGGTGCTGCCCACAGGATTGATGATCACGCTCACGGTGCTAAGCCTCGGCTTGATCGGTTATAGTCTCGAACAAAGAATGGTACGTTCCACCTGATGAGCTTCAAAATGAATTTGCTTCCAGAAGAACAACTCGCCTATGACTTTGCACTTCACTGGCGTGATGAACAGTATCGTCCCGATTTACAGCATGTAGATTGGCCGCGCTTTGCAACGATCCTCACGCATAACCGCATGGCGGTGCTGGCTGGGCAAGTATTTGCACGAGTCAAACCATCCATTCCACCGGATGCGCAAAAGCTATTGCAAGAACAAGTTGAAAAATATGAACGTTCTTCTTTAAGGCTTGGCGAGGCGCTGACGGCTTATTTAAAAGCTGCGGACGCTCGCCATATCCCAACCATCGTACTTAAAGGCTTGTGGTTATGTGAGAAGATCTATCATCTTCCGTCGATGCGCCCGGGCGGCGACATTGACATTCTGGTGCGCCGTAGCGACGTCGATGCCTGTCTCAGACTTCTAGCCGAACAGGGCATCGATGAGTTCTGGCCCAACCTTTTGAAGGATGAATATTTCACGCGCCATCATTTGCATCAGCAGCGCTCTACGGCAGACTTGAACATCTGGTTCGAGATCCACTGGGCATTAGATCATCCGTACACTTTGCTGACAGTCGACTATGAAAGCATCTTCGAGCGCGCCAAGCCAGCTCAACTACTCGGCGCACCGATCCTGGAGATGGCGGGGCCGGATCTGCTGCTCAGCCTGGCGATTCACCTGGTGAAGCATGCGGTGTATTTACCGAGCCTGGTCGATCGCGAGGACATCCCGCGCATCATTCTCGCGGATGGAATGTTGATGTATTATCTCGATGTAACCGAAGTGCTGAAGCATTATCGAGATATGGATTGGGACTTGACGATCAAACTTGCGCGCGAATGGGGTGCGGTGGATATCCTGAGCTCGGTTCTGCGCGTGTGCAAACGATATTTCGACGCGCCCGTTCCGGGCAAAGTCTTCGACGCGCTTCCTATCTCTCGACCCTGGGCTGTAACACGTGAACTGATGGCACGCGCCGCGGAACAAGAACTGGCTGCATACGAGGGACGTGAAGGCAGCCGCCTATGGAAACTCCTGCTCGCATCGAACGGCGCATTCATCCTGCGTCCCATCCGTATGCTGGAAACGTTGACTTACTTTTTTCCCACTTCAGACTTTTTACAGCGTCGCTATGCGAAAGCCGATTTTGCTACGCGGCTTCGTCACTTTTTCCTCGCGCTTCTACAGACCCTGCACTTCGGCTGGGATACCTTCTACTTTGGCATGGAGCGATACTTCCGGCTGAAGCGCCAGGGGAAAAGTGCATCCCTGTTTAATAAGCTGGAAACTCATCTTTGAAAGAAGCATTGCGGCTTCCACAAATTCAATCAACGCCGGGGGGTCAAACCGCTGCTTTGTTTCTCCTCGATGGGCTGGCAAACGCCGTCGATTTTGCCTTTCACTTCTGGCTTGGACGCCTGCTCATTCCCTCTGATTTCGCCATCCTGCAAACACTAAACTCCGTTGCCCTCGTGTATACGACTGCCAGCGGAGTCTTCCAGCCGGTGGTCAGCCGCTTTATCGCCGAGGCGCGCGGCAAGGGACATAGCGACTCGGCTCCCGCTATTTTTCAATCGTTTTTGCGCGCTGCATTCTGGCTGGGGCTGATCCTGAGTTTGCTCGTTTTTATACTTGCAGGCAACCTCGGTCAATTGCTTAACCTGCCCGCCTGGACGATCCAAATTAGCGCGGCAGTGATGCTTTTCAGCAGCATTCGTCCGGTTGCCGCGGGAGCTTTGCAAGGCAATGAGAATTTTATGGCGTTTGGGTTTGCCCGTTTGGCTCTTTCGATTGGGCGCATTGTGCTGCTATTCATCTTTGTTCAAGCCGCGCTGGGCTTAACGGGTGCAGTCATCGCCCTGCCTTTTGGGTGGCTGGTCAGTGTGTTTTGCGGGTTTCTCCTGCTTGGCAGGTCTTTCTGGATAAGAAGCAGCCTTTCCTCTGCTCATCTCTTGCGCGAAGGATGGAAACTTTCGTTTTACGCGTTGCTTGCCTACATCGCCTATATGACTTTGACAAGTCTGGATCTGATTTGGGTCAATCAAAACCTCACAGGCGAATTGGCAGGTGCCTATGCAGGGTTGGTGTTGATGCGGCGTATCGTCGCGTTGTTGCCGGGCGTCGCGGTCACTGTGATGTTTCCACGTGTCGTCCGATCCCTAGCCGAGGGGAAGCTCCCCACGCACATTCTGGCTCGAACGGCTGCGATTATTCTTGCCGTGAGTGGAACTCTATCTCTGCTTTACTTTATTTTCAGCACACAGCTCATCACGATAATTTTTGGCAGCGACTACCAAGCTGCCTCCCCACTCCTTGGCTGGATGGGAGTGGCCATGATCGGAATCTCGTTGAGCTCGGTCTGGCTGAATTATTATCTTGCCGAAAGACCGCGCAATTTTGTACTGCTCTTAATCGTGGCTGTCATGCTAGAGTGGATTCTCTTAAGTTTGTTTCCGCCTTCCATGCAAAGTGCAATCCTTGCGTTTGGGGTGACGGGCTGGCTCTTAAGCCTTGCCGGTCTC
>JAICRQ010000632.1 GCA_025966435.1 Anaerolineales bacterium
CGAGATGTCGCTCGTAGATGAGTCGGGCAGTGTGATCCCACACCAGGCAGCGCAATCGACCACCACTGCAGGTCGTGATCGTCTTTGCTTCACGGCAGACCTGCCCGCCCTCGGTTATCGCACGTATCGTTTGCTTCTGTCTTCAGAACAGGAGCCAAACGACCGGCTGCAAGCCAGGTTGCAGGCATCTGATAGCGTTCTGGAAAACGACCGCTTCCGCCTGGAGTTCGACCCGGTGACTGGCTATATCTCCAGCCTGCGCGATAAACAGGAAGAGGTGGAAGTGTTCTCGGGTCCGGCAGCACTGCCCGTCGTGTTGGATGACCCGGCAGATACCTGGGGGCACAACGTCTATAAGTGGGATACAGTCGAGGGCGCGTTTCAGGCGGAGTCTGTCCGGTTGGTGGAACACGGTCCTGTCCGGTCGGTCGTACGCGTTACCAGCCGTTACGGTTCTTCCCGATTGGTTCAGGAGTTCGCCATGTACCCAGACCAGGGACAAATCGATGTCAGCGTGATGGTGGACTGGCATGAACAGCTCAAGATGCTCAAGCTGCGTTTCCCGGTCAATGTCAAGTTCATGAAGATCACACATGAGATTCCTTACGGACACACAGAGCGATTCGCCAATGGGGAGGAGGAACCGGGGCAATCCTGGGTGGATGTCTCCGGCGTCTCACGCGACCGCGAAGTTCCGTACGGATTCAGCTTGCTGAACGATGGCAAATACAGCCTGGATGTGAACGTGCGCGACATCGGCCTGACCGTTCTGCGCAGCCCGGCGTACGCCCACCACATTCCGGCTGTGCTAGAACCAGATGGGCATTACCCTTACATCGACCAGGGCATTCAGCGCTTCCGTTATACACTCTTCCCACACCCCGGAAGTTGGGAGACGGCTGGCACAGCGCGCCGCGCTGCTGAATTGAATCAGCCTGCCTTCGCTATGTTCGCGACGTTCCATGCCGATGGGACTTTGCCGCAATCGGATTCGTTCATCGCTGTTGAGCCTGAAAGCGTGATGGCAACTGTCCTCAAACAAGCCGAAGACGGTGACGGCTTTGTTCTGCGCGCGTTCGAGACCTCTGGCGCCGCTACGCGCGCCACCATCCGTCTGCCGAAACTTGGACGCCTCATCGAAGCTGACTTTGGCGCGAATGAGATCAAGACGTTTCTCATCCCGCGCGACGCGGTACAAGAGGTGACAGAAACAAACCTGTTGGAGTGGCAGGATGAATAGTCATATCTCCCTCAACGGGAACGACTGGATTATGAAGGACTTCTACGGCGAAGACTGGCGCTGGCGCGGCTCGCACCTGCCCGATAGCCGCGACAGGCGTCAATGGAAGGTCGGCTCCGTTCCTGGCTGCCCACACTATGACTTGTGGAAGTCCGGAGAAATCCCTGATCCTTATATTGAGCGCAACAGCTTGCTTAGCGAATGGATTCCACAGCGCACCTGGCTCTATAAAAAGACGTTTTCGGTCGGTGAAGGGGTTAGAGGAAAACGCGTTCACCTTCACTTC
>JAICRQ010000272.1 GCA_025966435.1 Anaerolineales bacterium
GCCGATAAAAACAATGGATCTTTACGCGAGTGGACGGCAATCGTATCGGTCGCAGAGGAGGAAGCAGCGATCGTAATGCGCGGTTTTCCCTTCAACGAGGCGACCTTTTCTGCCGAGACGATCACCACCGCCGCGGCGCCGTCCCCGGTTGGAGAGGCATCCAACAGGTTGACCGGCGTCGCGACCATGGCAGATTTTTCGAACTGGTCCACATTGATCTTCTGGTGCAGGCGAGCAAAGGGATTGTGCATCGCGTTCGCATGAGCGTTGATCGAAAAGGGCGCAAAGTCTGCGTGCTTCCAGCCATATTCGTGCATGTAGCGGCGCATGATGAGCGCATTGATGCCGACAAACGAGACCCCTTGTTCCACCTCGTAATCGGCGTCGGCGGCGGTGGCGAGCGCGGCGGTCACGTCATGACCGGCTTTATCTGTCATTTTCTCGACGCCCACGACCAGCGCCGACTCGATATCGCCGGCAGCAACGGCCATCAACCCCGCGCGCAGGGCTGCCGCGCCCGATGCACAGGCGGCTTCCACTTTGACGGATTCTTGATTCCAGAGCCCGATCCAGTCCGAAAAGAACGTCCCCAATTGGTTCTGACCGCTGACGAGTGGCGAAAGCATATTTCCAACAAAGAGTGCATCGACCTTGTCCACGCCCGCATCATGCATGGCGGCGAAGGCGGCGTTTCCGCCAAGCTCGCGCAGGGACAGGTCCCAATGCTCGTCGATTTTTGTTTGACCAATACCTAAAATAGCAACTTGTCTCATTCGGTTCTCCGCAGTTATTTTAACTGATTTGCCTCTCAGCTTCTATCAAAGTAGTACGGAGTGCTATCTCTCTTACAAAAGAAAACGGAGCGACAGTTGCCGCTCCGTTTGGATGCTGTACGTTCTTATGGTTTGTTCTTTTTATCCTTCTTTTCCTTGTCGTTCTTATCCCTGCCATTGCCGTGGCCCTGACCTTGATTTTGGTCCTGCCCGGAGAGAAGAGGATCTGTGGCATCGTCCGGGTCTGCCTGACCCGATACAATGACACCGAGATTGTTCTTTTTATCGGAAAGGGTTTTTTTGAATTGGCCCCAGTTCGACGGAAGATCACCATCGACAACAAACTCTGGATGCGACTCAAAGAATGCTTCGAAGTCCTTGGTTTCTTTCGCTACGAGAATCTCCTCTGCCAGCGAGGCATCTCCCGTTCCACCTTCTGTTGTCGTGAGATTTCTAGAGATCCAGAGCGCCTGGGCAATGACACCAAAGCCAAATCCATCCTCATGATAATCATTTACAACACCAGGGTCTTCACCGAAAAATTCGGCTAACAGCCAGGCAATGGGATGGACGGACTCCTCCGAGTCATCTTCAGAAATGACTGTGGTCGGGTCGATCTCTACGGTCTGCCCAACTTGTGTCCCATCCGCAACCGGCTCCTGTGTGGTTGGATCCAACGTGACCAGACCCAGCGTGACAGCCGTCTCCACGCTCAGGCGCATGGTCTGCGTAGCTCCCTGGTCATCCAGAAGCGTGACAAGGACGGTGGTCACTCCATTGGAGTCTGTCTCTGTTGTAATGCTTTGGACCGTACCGGTGATCGGAGAGGTATCCTGTACTTGCGGAGCGGCAACCACACTTCCCACCTGCACGAACAAAATTGCCAAAACCAATAGAAAGCTTGCCATGTATTTTGTGTTAGACATTTTGTGCTCCTTTCGTAATATCTAATCACATTCTACATACGAATGATGCTGATCGAACTTTCAAGCCTGTAAGCGGTACCAATGACCTAGAATAGTACCCAGTTCCTAGCGATGAGCGCTATACCTATTTTCTCAGCGCTTTCTCAAATGATTTATACTTGCGCGACTTCAATAGGCATGTTCAAGAGAATATACGAATGGAACATCAAGTTTGGAAAGAAAATCTTTTCGAGGCTGTGAACCAGTTGGGAGAGGAGGGGCGTAGTGCGGTGGAATTTCTGCGGAAGCGCCGGACCAGGATTGGTTTTCAGCGGGTGCGGCCCAGCATCGGCGCGTTCTGGACCGTCTTCGGCAATATCCGTTTGAACTCATGCTATTACACTTACGACACCCCGATCGACGATCTGCGCATTAAAACGTTGGTGATCCATGAAGCGCGTCATTTGCAACAGGGGCTCGTCACGGCATTATCCGTTTATGGTGAACTGGATGCATGGCAGTTGGAATTTGGGATTTATCACCGTATCAAAGGAAAGTACCCGCATCCCGCCATTGCCGAGTTAATGACGCTGCCACTGGGATATGACCGGGTCGTGTTGAAGAAGGCAGCTTGCCTGATGCAAGCCTATGCCGGAAAGGGCTATCGCGTGGATCTGCTCCCGTTATTTCCACTCACGCGCGAAATCCGGTACTGGGTAACCCGGCAATAGTGTGGTGCCGCGTCTTTTCCAACAAGATTCCAAATGACTCAGCTCACAATCGGCTGCCGCACGTCCGGCAGAAGCGGTCTCCGGCATGAGCACGCGTGCCACACTCATGGCAGTACGCCTGTCCTTCTTCCACCACTTCGCGCTGATACCGGCGGCGCTCACGTGGCTGGCTTTCCCCGTATTGTGTGGAGCGCCAGTACGAAAACAGCGCAATGCAGATCAGCGCCAACCCAAACCCGCCGATGATCCATGGTAAATTCGTGATGGAAACGCGACCGGGTGTACTTTCATCCACGGGGGCGGCTGGGACAACTTGCGCGGTTGCCATCTGTGGCTTGACGAGAGCCGCGGACGCCCTTCGATATTCCAGACGGAATTGAAAAGAGTTCATCATCCTGAGATCATGTTTTGTCACTGTACCTGTGATCAGCGATCCGTCCGAGCTGGTAGCTGTTTCATCCAATACAGGGTAGGTGACTACATCTGTGCTATCTGCGGGGACCAGAAGATGTACATTAAACTCTTGGACGTGATAATCACCAAACCAATGAAATTTGAACTGGCGTTCACCGCCGTCATGGACGAGCGGCTGATAATATTCGATACGATGCGGCTCGTATGATTCTGCTGTGATTTTGATCGTCTGCCAGTTTCCCTGTTCGCCAGGCAGTGTGTAATCCTTGTTGAAGAATTCACTGCCGTGAAGCACAGCCACAGCGATCAAATTACTGTCCTTGGGGAAGCGCAGAGTGACCTCAGCCGGAAGCGGCGTTTCCGGCGATACGATAAATTCATAAATCACGAGCATACTGGGCTGGTCATATTCAGACCAAAGCTCAATGTTAATCGCCCGCAATTTGGTTTCCCCCTGTGCGACCGCGGGAGAGGGCAGGTGAAGAAATGCAAGGAGTAAAAGATATACACGCCACCTGGGCATCAGGGATCTCCGAAATTCATATGATTCAGTGTATCTTACCATGCAATGATTTTCAGCAGATCACGAAACGACCCTGGTCCTCTTCACCGAGATCCTCTCATTGTGTCAGGGCTTTTATTAGCTGCCAGCATGTCCAGTTGATGGGACTTTCGATACTATGATTTCGCCCGATCTTTACCACGGCGCCGCAAATAGCATCGATTTCCGTCGGCGCACCGCGCAGCACATCCTGCAACATGGAGGAATGATTGGCGGCGGTTTTGCGCGCAACGTCCTCCGCCGCGGCGACCGGGTCTGAAAACGGTAATGGGATACGTTCTGCCTGCGCAACCCGGGCAGCTTCGCGCGCCAGCGCGTTCATCATTTCCCGCGCGGAGGGAAGCTCCAGGAGTTTTCCGTTCGGAACTCGCAGGATCGCAGTCAGAGGATTGATCGCGGCGTTGATCACCAGCTTGCCCCAGACCAGGGATTGTGCATCCTCTACAAGATCCACATTGAAATTGGCCGATCTCAACGCCTCGTCCACCGGACCGAGCGCCGGATGCCGTTCCATGGAAATGACTCCCTCGCCACCTTCCCTCACAAGCCCGGGACCTAGCAGAGTAGCGCCGGTAGTGGTCACGCCGAGGGCAACACGGTTCGAACCCAGGCTGCGCGCGAGCGTCTCGCGGTTACCGAGCCCGTTTTGGAGCGTGACGGCGAGTCCCTCCGCGGCAAGGCATTCTCTGAGTTGTTCTGCTACAAATTCTGTCTGCCACGCCTTGACCAGGACCAGCGCGTGGTGGATGCCGCGGCATTCGCGCGGGTCACTCGTTGCTTGTACGAGGAAACGATGTTCGTTGCCCGCTGAATCCAGCAGACGAACACCGTCCTTTTCCAGTGCCTCGAGCCCGGCTTTCCAGGAGCCAAGCATGGTAATGGAATGTCCCGCCCTTGCCAGCCGCGCAGCAAAAAGACTTGCAAGCGCGCCAGTACCGACGATCAAAATTCCTGGTAATTGGTAATTTTGGTCATTGAGCATCAATTACCAATTACTGATTACCTATTTACTTCCTGTAGTAGCGTTTCCCACTCTTCATCTTTCATCTCAACTGTATGTTCGGGCGCTGGGAAGCGCTTCGTCTCCACGTCCTCGATGTAATCGGCGAATGCCTTTTGCATCTCGTGGTGGAAGTCTGCATACTTCTTGACGAATTTCGGCGTAAAGCGGTCGAAGAGACCCAGCAGGTCGTGCGTGACCAGCACCTGGCCATCGCAGCCTGCGCCTGCGCCGATGCCGATGGTCGGGATGGATAGTTTTTTCGAGATTAATTCCGCCAGGCGAGCCGGGACGGATTCAAGCACAATGCTGAAACAGCCAGCCTCTTCCAAGATGAGCGCGTCCTCGACGAGACGTTTCGCGGCGCTGGCGGTTTTGCCCTGGGCGCGGAACCCGCCGAGCTGGTGGACGGACTGCGGGGTCAGCCCAAGGTGTCCCATGACGGGAATCCCCGCGCTTGTGATCAACCGGATCGCATCCGCGCGTTCGCGTCCGCCTTCGAGTTTGATGGCGTCCATGCCGCCCTGTTGCAGGAAACGGCCGGCATTACGCGTGGCTTCTTCTACAGAGACCTGGTAGGACATAAACGGCATATCGCCGATGAGCAGAGCGCTCTTCGCCCCGCGCGCGACCGCACGGCAGTGATGGAGCATCTCTTCCATCGTGACCGGCAGGGTGGTCTCGTAGCCGAGAACCACCATCGCCAGCGAATCGCCGACCAGGATGGAATCGACACCAGCGCGGTCGACCGCCATTGCCGTGGGATAGTCGTAGGCGGTCAGCATGGTGATCGGCTCGCCGCGTTCCTTCTTCTGGCGATAGGTAAGTGTGGTCACTTTTTTGCGCATGGGCGCGCTGGTGGACGCTAAAGCGGGTGCA
>JAICRQ010000174.1 GCA_025966435.1 Anaerolineales bacterium
AGCGTTACAACTAGGGTGAGGAGGAGTGATTTTCTCATCGTGTTCTTATGAAACGTTATAGCATAAAATCCTTAAGTAAATATTACAAAGCTAACACTTGCCCGTCTTTGACGTTCGTGAAATCCTACGCTATACTGTGATGAGTTCGTTCCGTAGTTTCTTCCATCCAACTACATACATCGCGGACCAGGAAGCTACCTGACCACAAGACTACCAAATTATCCACCTAATTAGAGGAGGCTGTATGGCTGATTTTAAGCTGACCTATGCCACGATGTTCAACCCCCCCGAAGAACTACACAAGGGCTTCGACAAGGCTGTGACAAAGCTCAAGGCGAATCTCGGCAAGGAATACGGGATGATTATCGACGGCAAGGATGTCTTTGCCGATAACAAGTTTGAAGACCACTCGCCTGTCAATACCGATTGGGTGCTGGCTGTGATGCAAAAAGGCAATGCCACGCATGCCAATATGGCAATCGAGGCGGCTCGTAAAGCCTTTCCTGCCTGGAGCCGCACTCCGTGGCAGAAGCGCGTCCAACTGGTGCGCAAGGCGTGTTCGATCATCGAGAAGCGAATCTTCGAGCTCGGCGCAGCAATGGCACTCGAGGTCGGCAAGAACCGCATGGAGTCGCTGGGCGACGTGCAGGAGACTGCCGACCTTATGTATTACTCCGCTCAGATGATGGAGGAGAATGACGGCTTTATCAAGCCCATGGGCAAGGACCCGCTGGTGGGCTTTGACTCCACCAACGTTTCGATCCTTCGTCCCTACGGAGTCTGGCTGATCATCAGCCCGTTCAACTTCCCCTTCGCGCTGACCGGCGGTCCCACTGGCGCGGCGCTCGTAGCGGGGAACACGGTCGTCATTAAGCCTGCAAGCGATACCGCCTGGATCGTGCGGCTCTATGCCGAATGCTTGCGAGACGCGGGCTTCCCAGACGGTGTGGTGAACTTCGTCACGGGTGGCGGGTCCACGATTGGACAAGCACTCGTGGACAACAAAGAAGTGGATGGCGTGACCTTCACCGGCTCGTTCGATGTAGGTATGAAGATGTACCGCGACTTCGCCAACCGAAATTACGTTCGCCCGATCATACTTGAGCTGGGCGGCAAGAATCCTGCGATCGTTTCCCGCAATGCAAACCTCGAAGACGCGGCAACCGGCATCGTCCGCTCGGCGTTCGGCTTGCAGGGACAAAAGTGCTCGGCGGCTTCACGCGTCCTGGTGGAAGAGCCGGTGTATGACGAATTGATCGGCAAGCTCAAAGCAAAGACCGATGCACTGGTTATCGGCGACCCGACGGAGCAGACGACCTATCTTGGTCCCGTCATCAATCAGGGCTCCTACAACGACTTCAAGAACTTCACGGAAGAGATCGACCAGGCAGGAGGCAACTTCCTCACCGGTGGTCACGTGAAGACAGGCGACATGTTCGACAAGGGTTACTATTGCGAACCAACATTTGTCACAGACCTGCCGTATGAACATCGCCTCTGGCAATATGAGATGTTCCTGCCGATCACCACGATCGGCAAGATCAGCAGCCTGGATGAAGGGATGAAGATTGCCAACAGTGTGAATTATGGCCTGACGGCTGGCTTCTATGGTTCTGCCAAGGAAACGGATTGGTTCTTCGATAATATCGAAGCGGGCGTCACCTACGCCAACCGTCCGCAGGGAGCGACCACCGGTGCGTGGCCCGGCTTCCAGCCCTTTGGCGGCTGGAAAGGCTCTGGCGCGAGCGGCAAGAACGGCGGCGGATATTATTACGTCCAGCTTTACATGCACGAGCAGATCCGCACACTCGTCAAGCCTGCCAAGGCAAATGGCAAGGCTGCATCCAAAACGGCCAAGGCTTCCGCTTCCGCGAAGGCTGCCACCACCCTGGCATCGAAGAAGTTGCCTCGTGTCCGCAGAGTGGTCAAGAAGAAAGCACGGAAGTAACGACCTAACCCTTCTCCTCGTAGGGGAAGGGTGCCTTTATCTATGTCATTGTGAGCCGCGACGCGGCGAGGCAATCTTCTTATTACCTGGGAGATTGCTTCGTCGGGCAGTGCACCCTCCTCGCAATGACAATAATTTATTATGCCCTGGGACCCAAAGCAATATCATAAATTTCAAACAGAGCGTTCCACGCCGTTCTTTGACTTGCTGGCGCTTGTGGGGATTCGTCCCAACTTAAAGGTTGTCGATTTAGGCTGTGGCACCGGCGAGTTGACGCGCCATCTGGTAGATGCTCTTCCCGGTAGTGATGTGACTGGCATAGATTCCTCTTCACAGATGTTGGGCAAAGCCGCTGCCCATGCCAGCCCTCGCCTGCGTTTTGAGCAGGGCGATCAAACCCACCTCACCGGTGAATGGGATTTGATCTTCAGCAACGCCGCCCTGCAGTGGTCCGAGGATCATGAAGAACTGATCCCGCGTCTTTATCAAAAGCTTTTACCGGGCGGTCAGATCGCAGTGCAAGTTCCATCCAACCATAACCACATCTCACACCAGATCTACCGTGAAACCGCAAATGAAGAACCATTTAAGACGGTCTTAAAGGACTTTCAACGCTATGCACCCGTCCTGTCCATTGACCAGTACGCACGCCTTTTCTTCGAGTGTGGCGCAGAAGAAATCAATGTCTTCGAAAAGGTCTATGCCCACGTGCTGGAAGATTCAGACGCGGTGGTAGAATGGATTTCAGGCACCGCGCTGGTCCCTTATTTTGAGCGCCTGGGCGAGCACAAAGCAAAATTTGTCGAAGTGCTCCGCGTAAAGATGCGCCGTGCCCTGCCAGCCTCGCCCGTCTTTTACCCGTTCTGCAGGATATTATTCTCGGCAAGGAAGCCAAAATAAATCCCCTGAAATGTCACTCTGAGAGAATGGCGCGGAAACGCCGTGACCGAACAGTCTTATTTTGGGTTAGAGACGCTTTGCTACACTCAGTATGACATGGCAAGGTAGGAGAATACGCTCATGAGTTCCCCTCAAGGGTTTAACCGCAAAGAAGTCATCCACCGCATTGGGACGTTCTTCATCATCGTAGGGATTGGCTTGCTTGCATTCTTTTTGCTTTCGGAAGCCGCACGACAGGTCGCGTTCGAATATTTTTGCTGGAGCGTCGCCCTGCTCGTCACCGGCTTGGTGTTTCGAGGTCGGTTCAAACGGTCTGTTACACCGAGTGGGAGATTCAGCCTGGTAAAACGCCTGATGCCAAAAGCAAAAAAAGAAGCTCAGGGCAAGAAATAATGACCAAACTCGTTCCCCTCTCAGAAGCCATTGCAGTCAATGTGAACGATGGTGATGTTCTTTACGCGGCAGGGTTCACCCATCTTATCCCGTTCGCCGCCGGGCACGAGATTATCCGGCAGCGGAAAAGAGAACTGACACTCGCCCGCGCCACGCCGGACCTGATCTATGACCAGATGGTCGCGGCAGGCTGTGCCCGCAAGGTAATTTTTTCGTATATGGGGAACCCTGGTGTGGGGTCGCTGCGTATCGTACGTTCGGCAATCGAGCAGGGGAAACTGGAATGGGAGGAATATTCTCACTTTGGGATGATCACACGGCTGCAGGCGGGCGCTTCGGGCTTGCCGTTCCTGCCGATGAACCAGATCGGCGCCACTGACCTCGAAAAAGCCAACCCAAACATCAAGCGTATCCCCGACCCGTTCGGCGGCAAGGACGTCATCGTCGTCCCCGCGCTGAACCCGGATGTAGCAATCGTCCACGTGCAGCGTGCGGATGCAAACGGCAACGCCCACTTATGGGGCATCATCGGCGAACAAAAGGAAGCCGCCTTCGCTGCCAAAAAAGTGATCCTCACCGCGGAGGAGATCGTGGACGAATCAGTCATCCGCTCTGACCCCAACCGCACGATGATTCCCGGCATTGTTGTCAGTGCAGTGTGTCACGTGCCGTTTGCCTGCCATCCTTCGTATGCACAGGGATATTACGACCGGGACAATGAGTTCTATCTCGCCTGGGACAAGATCAGCGAATCTGCCGAGACGACAAAGCAATATGTAGAGGAATGGATCTATGGCGTGAAGGATCGAAGTGAATACTGGGAGAAATTGGGAGCGGAGAAACACAGGAGATTGAAGGTCCCCCAGCAGATGAGCGAACCCATCAATTATGGACAGTATTAGATAAAGACAGCGTACTTTTTCTGGCTATGAAAACTTCCTTCGTTGAATTCGGTGGTTTCGGTTTGCCTCTCCACTTTCTCCATGCCAACGGGTATCCATTTTTCTGCTATGAGCCACTTCTGAACCTTCTACAAACAGAATATTCTGTCTTCGGGATGTCTCTACGTCCACTGTGGGAAAACGCCAAGCCGGAGAACATCGATGACTGGCATATCTTTTCAGAGGATCTGCTACGTTTCCTAAAGGACTACAACGCAGGACCCGTGATCGGGGTGGGACACTCCATCGGCGCAGTCGTCACCCTGCGCGCTGCCCTGCATGACCCGGGTAAATTCCGGGCATTGGTCTTGCTTGATCCAGTGCTTTTTGTGCCCAGCCGGCTCGTCCTTTGGAATCTCGTTCGGGCGATGGGGTTAGGAAACAGGTTGCATCCGAAAATCCCTGGCGCATTGAGACGCAGGCACACGTTTGATAATCTCGACCTGGTCTTTCAGGGGTATCGCAATCGTCCCGTATTCCGTCATATGAGCGATGAAAACGTACGTGCCTATATCAAAGGGATGACACGACCCTCTGAAAACGGAGGCTTTGAGCTCGTCTATTCGCCGGAATGGGAAGCACGTATCTACCTCACGGGTCTGCGCGACTTTGACATCTGGCGCGATCTCCCCGGGCTCGAGGTGCCGACTCTCTTCATCCGCGGCGCGGAGACGGACACATTTCTGGAGAATGCAGCGAAGCTCGTGAAACGGAAACAACCCGCCGCGCGGCTGGAAACGCTGGAGAAATCCACGCACCTGCTTCCGCTTGAACGCCCTCGAGAAGTCTTTGACCTCATGCAATCGTTTCTATACGAGACCCTATGGGTCTATGAAAGGACTGTATGAACGAACTCCAGTACTCATCTGCCGAGCTCATGATCATCAATGCAGCGCGTTTACTGCGGGATGGCGATGTGGTCTTTGTCGGGGTCGGGCAGCCCAATCTCGCCTGCAACCTTGCCAAACGCACACACGCGCCCAATCTCGTCATGATCTACGAAGCGGGTGTGATCGGCGCCGAACCGGCGCGCCTTCCCCTTTCCATCGGCGACCCAACGCTCGTCAGCGGATCGCTCTCAGTCGTCAGCATGTACGATATCTTTGCCAACTATCTCCAGCGCGGCAACGTGGACGTGGGTTTCATGGGCGGCGCGCAGATCGACAAAAACGGCAACATCAACGCGACCGTGATCGGCGGTTACGATCATCCCAAAGTCCGTCTGCCCGGCTCGGGAGGGTCTCAAGAAATTGCAGCGTGGGCAAACCGCTGTTATATTATGACGCCGCACCAGAAGCGTCGCTTTCCCGAAAAAGTGGAATTCATGACCTCGGCAGGCTTCATCGGCGGCAAAGGGGACCGCGAAAAAGCTGGCTTGCGCGGCGGCGGGATGCTGGCTGTCGTAACAGATATTGGGATATTGGAACCCGACAAAACAGGTGAAATGATCCTTACTGCCCTGCACCCTGGCAAGACGGTGGAACAAGCCAGGGAAAACACAGGCTGGGATTTGAAAGTGAATGCTGAGCTCCGGACGACTGAATGGGTCACCGAAAACGAACTGCGGATCTTGCGCGAAGAGCTCGACCCAACAGGGATTTATCTCAAAGGCGGAGGGTAGTATGTCTGAACTCCAACCGAGGCGGGGGCGTTCTGTCCTCGCACAGATATTCCTTTCTCCCGATGAACCGCGTCTGCGTGCCGGCTGGCGGCTCTTAATTCAAACGATCTTAATGTTTATCTTCGGGACAATTCTGGGGGTAATAGCTCTTTTTCTGGGTATTCTGGATCTAAATTCCCTCTGGGGTCAAATATTAAACTTCTTCATTATTACAGGCTCAGTGTATGTGGCGCGCCGCTGGCTGGACAAACGCTCCTTTGAAAGCCTTGGCTTGAAACTGGACCGGCACACCCTGCTCGATATTCTGGCAGGCATCGCCATCACATTCTTGCAAATGGGGTTTATCTATATAGTCATGCTGGGTCTCGGCTGGCTTACCTTTCAGGGATTCGCCTGGCAATTTGACCCCGTCGACGTGGTTATCCGCGGGGTTTTATCCTTCCTCGTCGTTTTTATCTTTGTCGGCTGGAATGAGGAACTGCTCTCACGCGGGTATCATCTGCAGACCATCGCCAGCGGACTGAATTTATTCTGGGGTGTGGTCATTTCTTCTGCTATCTTTGGACTCCTGCACCTTGGCAACCCCAACGCCACCTGGGTCAGCGCGGCGGGCATTTTCTTCGCCGGAGTCTTTCTGGCGTATGGCTACATCCGCACGAAACAGCTCTGGCTGCCAATCGGGTTGCACATCGGGTGGAATTTCTTTGAAGGTGTCGTGTTTGGATTTCCCGTTTCAGGGCTGGCGGATATTTACAAATTAATCAGAATCCAGGTTCACGGACCCGAGATCTGGACGGGCGGCGCCTTCGGCCCCGAAGCAGGGCTGATCGTCCTGCCAGCGCTTCTCCTTGGAGCGCTCTTGATTCATCTATATACAGTGCGGCGGTCCATCTGATTCCTCATGGCTACGTTTCGGACTCCACAGCTTGTACATCTTCCACCAGAAATCATTGCCCGCGCCCAAGCCTTCGCAGATGGGGTCACCGATACGGTCAGCTACGAGGATAGCAACCAGCACAAGCGACAAAAGATTCATGACGATCACTTCGTGAGCAAGTTAGGTGAGGAAGCTGTGCGGCTGGTTTTCGAGGCGCGTCAGTGCGTCGTCGAGGGGCCCGATTACACCATTTATCCTGGCAAGCAGAAATCCTGGGTTGCCGATCTGAAAATCAATGCACTGGAGGTAGCAGTCAAAACCCAGAAACGTTCCGCCGCGAACCGTTACGGGCTTTCGTGGACGTTTCAGGACTCCCCGAAACGCCGCGACCCAATCCTCACCATGCCCGAGGCGTGGGTGTGCCTGGTCGTC
>JAICRQ010000421.1 GCA_025966435.1 Anaerolineales bacterium
GTCAGGATCTGGCGGGATTGCTCGAGGCTGAACGCGTTGTCTTCGCAGAAGACATCCACAAACGGCAAAGGCAGGCGCGGAGCGTGAGCCGCCCACCATTCTTTTAGCATCGGCAGCATCGTCTCACAAACGAGAGCCGTATAGCCTTGCGGGTCATCCTTGAATTCCGGCGGAATGGCATGCGCGCCAAGAAAGGTAACCACAAGATCGAGCGGGCTGTCATCGTCAAGAGTGAGCAGTGCCTTGAGCAAGCGCAGCTCAGTCGCGGTCTGCAGACCATAACCCGTCTTGGCTTCGACCGTGGTCGTGCCATTTCGGAACATGCGCAATAACCGCGGACGTGTTTGCGCGATCAGCGATTCGATGGATGCGGTACGGGTTTGTTTTACGGTGGAGAGAATCCCACCGCCTTCCGCCAGAATCTCCAGATACGGTTTGCCTGCCATCTTCATCTCGAACTCGTGGGCGCGATCTCCTGCCCAGATGACGTGCGTGTGCGGGTCCACAAAACCGGGCATGAGGACACAGTTTCCTGCATCCAATGTTGGCTCATTAGGATAAGAAGCTCTCAGTTCCGGTGTCGTGCCTACCGCGACGATCTTCTCATCGCGTACAAGGACTGCTCCGTTTTCGATAATACCGAGCGTGCCGAGGAATTTTCCACGTTGTGGCCCGCCTGCGAGGGTGAGAAGTTGAGAGGAGGAGTGGATTAGCATGAAAGGAATTGGTTATTGGTAATTTGTAATTGGAGATTGGAGGACTGATGCCTAGTGAAACAATTTAACCACAGATTCTCATCCCAGCTTAAAAAGTAAAAATCTTCCATCTGACTCCATCAAAAATTAAGATATAACATTCTCCATGTAACCGCGACACTTTCATTGATTTGACAGCCTGCAAAGGACAAGTTATGCAAAACATGCAAAGTCCTTCTCATCTACCCGCCCATCGGCTTGGCTTTGTCTCCACTCGTTTTGATGGCACGGACGGCGTTTCACTCGAAACACGCAAATGGGCACAGGTTCTGGAAAGGCTGGGGCAAAGCGTCTTTTATTTCGCGGGGGTATCCGATCAGCCGGAAGAGATCAGCTTTGTCGTGCCGGAAGCGCACTTTCTCCATAAAGATGTACAAGCCATTGCGGACATCTCCTATCGGTCCAGCACCCGCCCACCCGAAATCACCCATCGTATTCACGAGCTGCGGAGTCACCTCAAGGGGAAACTCTACGAATTCATAAAAAAGTATGATGTGGAATTATTGATCGTGGAAAATGCCCTTTCCATTCCCATGAATATCCCTCTTGGGCTGGCGCTGGCTGAGCTGATCGCCGAAACAGGCATTCCGGTCATCGGGCATCACCATGATTTTTTCTGGGAGCGCAAGCGCTTTTTAGTGAACTGCATCAGCGATTATCTTGAGATGGCCTTTCCGCCGCGCCTGGCCAGTATTCACCACGTCGTGATCAATTCGCTGGCTGCTGCGGAGATGGGCAAGCGACGCGGGATCGATGTTATCGTGATCCCGAATGTCATGGACTTTGATAATCCCCCGGCTGTACCGGATGAGTATACGGCGTCGATTCGCACAGACCTGCAAGTGAGCCCTGATGAATTTTTCTTTCTCCAGCCGACGCGTCCTCTCCAGCGTAAAGGGATTGAGTACGCACTCGAGTTAATCCGCCGCTTGGATTTGCAGGCACGGCTTGTCATCTCTCATGCAGGCGGCGATGAAGGGGGCGAATATATGAAACACATGCGGGTTCTTGCCGAGCTCATGGACGTCCGTGTCAACTTTGTTTCGGACATCATCAAGACGGAGCGCGGCGAAACCAAGGATGGGCGTAAGATTTATACACTTGGCGATGTGTATCCTGCTGCGGATCTGGTCACTTACCCTTCATTGCTTGAGGGATTCGGGAATGCTTTCCTGGAAGCCGTTTATTACCGGCGCCCCATCTTCATGAATAATTACACTATCTATTCGATAGACATTAAACCAAAAGGATTCCGGGCGGTGGAGTTCAACGGTTTTGTCACAGACAAGACGGTCCAGCAGGTTCAAAAAGTCCTTCAGGACCGTGAATTTGCCAAAGAAATGACGGAGCACAACTACGAGCTGGGCAAGCAATTCTATTCCTTCACAGTGCTGGAACAGCACTTGCGAGTTCTACTGCATTCCTGTTTTAGCCGAATATAGGAGAGAGGATCACAGCCCCTTTTTCAACATATACGACATCATGCTCCCCCTTTTGGGCGGCATATGATAAACAAAGATCAGCTCACGCTCATCCAGCGCAGAAGGTTCCCATTCCGGGAAATCGGCGGAGATGGAAACCAGACGCGTGCCTGGTTTCATTTGTTCTTCCAGATGCGGAGCCAGTTTCATCGTTTCTGTTGTTGTGGCATACACAAAGACGACATCTGCATCACGCAGATCCGCCTTGTAAAAGTTCCCCCACTTGATTTGAATTTGATCCCCAAACCCACTTGCGATGAGGTGCAGCCAGATCAAAGCACACTGAATCGGTCCCACCTCGATGCCAACGGCTTTTGCCCGAAACTCGCGCGCGGCGATAAACAGTACGCGCCCATCCCCGGCGCCGAGGTCATACAGCGTTTCCCGTGGCTGGAGATTTGCCAGCCTCAGAGCTTTGCGGATTCGTTCCTGTTTTGTGGGGACGGGCGGCAGTCCGTAGAGAGCTGGGATGAGGATCCAAAGAAAAATCAGAATAAAGAGAAGAATGCTCAACCCATATACGAGCAGGAGGATCATACTTCGCTTCTTTCCCCGCGGCGAAACCAGGCAAGGAGGCGCGGCAGGATAACCAGCTTTTGAGTCAATTCGCCCAATGCCAGCAAGGCAAACACGTTGAATAGAATGGCTGTCAATGCAACGGGAAAAAACCCGAACGATTGATAAATAAAGGTTGCCACCAGGGCGCCGATCACGCGCCCCAGAGAATGTCCCATTACATTGAAGGATAGCAGCGTTGCCCGGGCATTCGGCATGACCTCTGTCATCAACGGGATGTGGCTCACCAGGACATACTCATATGTGATATAGAATAAAAACAATCCGACAAGCGCGCCAACCTCCGTTCTGCCGATGACCGGCAGTAACAATGCCGCCAGGATATTCCCGATCAAGCCCAGGGTGAGGGCACGCGGCTTGCCAAGACGGTCGGTGGTGAGGGCGACAAGTCCTTCCCCGCTTAGTTCAGAGACTCCGATCACAGCAGAGGCGCCAGCCAGCGCGGCAATTTGGAGACCGAACGAATCTTCGAGCCAAACGCCAAAGACTAAGTTGACGAGCTCATTCCCGGCGGTTGCCCACATGGCGATGGAAATACCAACCAGAGCAGGAAGATTCGTCAGCACCGCGCGAACGTTTTTCATGGAGGTGCCCCCCGGCATTTGCGAAGCAGAGTCGCCGTGCGGAACCATCCGCCAGATCACGAGGAACATCACCAGGCCCAGTCCGGCAAGAAGCGGGAACGGTGCATACCAGCCGAAGCGGGCAATCAGTAATCCCATCAGCGGAACCCCGACCACAAACGCCAGTGACCAGGCTCCCTCCGTCACGGCAAGAGCCGTGCCGCGCCTCTCATAGGGAATGCGGTCGCCCAAATACGCCTGCATGGTTGGGTCAAAAAGAGACTTGCTGAGAATTGCCAGCAACAGGGCAATGCTGAACGTGAGAAACGATGGGGCGAGTGCAACGAGACTCATCCCGGCTACGAACAA
>JAICRQ010000238.1 GCA_025966435.1 Anaerolineales bacterium
AGAGCGTTGATCACCAATCCCGCCATGGTCACTGCCTCGTCGGAGGGGAAACCGAGACCGAATTGTTCATTCACCTCATCGATGCTGACACCGCCCGCCAGTCTGATGCTGCCATCGGGGAGCTGCTGAATCTCCGGTTCGGTTTCGGCGGCTTCATCCGGCAGGTCGCCGAATACCTGCTCCAGCAGGTCTGCCACTGTGATCAACCCGGAGGTCACACCATATTCACTGACGATAATGGCGATCTGCTGGCGGCGTTTTTTCAACTCCGTCAGCAGGCGATCGATGCGGATCGTTTCCGGCACAAAGGCTGCCTCGATCACGAGCGGCGTCAGGTCCAGTATTTTCGCGTCGGTGTCCTGGGGGTTATCTCGGGTGCTTTGACCGTTGTTCTTCGCGGCGGTCTTCCATTGCTTCAATTCCTGCGCTAGTTCCCGGCTGTATAAATGCTCCAGATCCTTGGTGTTCACCACACCGACGATCTCATCCAGGGAGTCCTGGTAGACCGGGATGCGCGTGTGGGGCCGGCTTTGTAAAAAATCAGCCAGTTCCTTCCGCGTAATTCGCACAGGCAAAGCCTGCATTTCCAGACGTGGTACCATGACGGCGCGGACGTTCGTGTCGGAAAAACGGACGACGCGATGCAGGATCTCGAACTCGGTCTGGTTGATCTCACCGCCTTTGTGAGACTCGGTGAAGATCATATCGAGCTCTTCCGGGGAATGCACCTGCGCGTGACCTTCCGCTGCATGGAAACCGAGTAATCGCAGCAGAAAGTTACCGATCCCATTAAGCAGCCAGATCAGAGGCGAGAAGATCGCCGCGAAGAATGACATGGGGCGCCCAATCCACAGCGCCGTTACTTCTGCCCGCTGCAGCGCAATCGACTTGGGCATGAGCTCGCCGATGATCACATGCAGGGCGGTCATGATGAAATAGGCGCTGCCCGCCACCAGGGCTCCGCGGGTAAGCCCCTGCCATTCCTCCGGGACCCAGCCGAAGACGAAGCTCAGGATGGGTTCCAGTGAACGTTCGCCAATACCGCCCAGTAATAACGAAGCCAACGTAATGCCTACCTGTGTCGCGGCAATAAAACGGTCCAGGTCGCGCACGGCGCGTTGCACCACGCTTGCTGTGCGGTTGCCCTCTGCAGCCAGCTGATCGATGCGCGTTTTGCGGACGGAGACCAGCGCAAATTCAGAGGCAACAAAGAAAGCATTTGCCAGCACCAACAGGAACACGATGGTGAGATCGAGAGCAGTGGAACCGGTAAAAGAAGAAGGGGGATGTTCCAAATGTACTTCCTTAATTTGGAATTACAGTGCTAACACATATTATCTTAATGGAAAGATTGTAATGCAAAATGCAGGATCGAAAAAGCGTGAACAGGGTAGGGATAACCCTTTTGCTTCTTTGCGGCTCAGGTTGATTTCTTGCGTTGATAACGGATGCATTCCTCTTCCAGAATGGTTTTCATCGACGCTCTCCGTTTACTTGGATGACATCCTCAACCGTTTTTGTATCTTTAATGAAAGTCGAGTCAGCATTTAGTAGGGAAATTCCTACCTTTCCTGTTGTGCCGCTAAACGTTAAAGTTCAGCAGTCCATATGACATGGATGTCGCAAAGACAAACACATTTAGACCTATCGGAGGCTATCATGGATATGATCAAAGTATCAGCAAACTCACGGACATCGGCTGTTGCCGGCGCCATTGCCGGTGTGGTTCGTGAGCATCGTCGGGCCGAAGTGCAAGCCATTGGTGCCGGGGCAGTCAACCAGGCGCTGAAGGCTCTCGTGTTGGCAACCGGTTATCTCAAGAATGACGGTATCTTTGTAAGCTGCGTGCCTGAGTTCGCCGATGTCACCATCGAGGATAAGGTGCGCACCGCGATCAAGCTCGTGATCGAGCCCAGCGCGGCATCCAATTTTTCCTCGCTTTCTTTCGCCAGTTCGGACTGAGCGGAGAAAATGTCCAGAGGGGATAAACCATAAGTATTACAACTGAATCAATAGAGCCGCTCTGCTGAGAGCGGCTCTTTGTAAGACAGGCAAACTGCCTTCGTAGTTCCAGTGAGTTAGGGATTTCCCTACTTTTTTCAGAGAACCGTATCTCCTATAATATTGTTGTTCATTCAGACTTTGCCGTTTCTCAGGCAGCTCTACTTTCTAGCCAAGTAGGGCTGCCTATTTTTATTTCCTGAGCAAGCGTACTTAGTTCTTATTCTTCGAGATCGTACAGGTTCAGTTAATTGTGAACGAATCGCTGTTCCCGGGCAGGTCGAAGGCGATAGCCTGAACTGTGGGAAAAGGCGTCATTGGCACATGTGATTGGGTGGCATAGCTCCACCAGGCGCTTCCAGCACTGGATTGCACGGCTTCTCCTGATTCCAGAGTCTGTCCCTGTGGATCATGAATCACAAGCATCACCCTCGCGACCATTACGTTGTCTTTGGCTTTCACCCGGATTGTTTCTCCGGCATTACCCGTCCAACGATCAACGTCGATCGCTAACACCCTGGGTGCGCCGTACCAACCGGCAACGGCAAGAGCGTACGCCGTTGTCTCGAGCCCCTGCGCTCTGCAAATGTAGTCATCTACGTGTTCAGCATAACAGGCATAGATCGCTGCATCCCGGACGGCTGCCTGCTGCATCGGCTGTCCTTCGGTGTATGCAATGTTGTCGTCAAAGACAGGTGTGCGGGCGACGATGGTTTTTCCTGATCGTGTGTGGTGGTTTACGAACTGTTGACTAAATACACCCCTGCGCCCACGAGCAAATTGATTTCCATAAATGTTAGCCATGATGAATTGCTCCTTTTCGTTGAAGCTGCAATCTATGTCTGAATCATACCTTCTCCCAGCAAAAGGGTCTACCCACAGAAATGACAAGAGCGTAACAGCGAATCTCCGGTTTTCAAGTCTGCTCTCCTCAATTACTAATTACCTATTACCATTTCTTTCCCCTCGACATCCATTCTCAGCGATGGTTTAATCCATTGCTGGAATGAAACATCTAAGCACTTCTCAGCTTGCGAAGGCAGTTGGAGTCCATCCCAACACGGTGCGGCGGTATGAAGAGAAAGGATTCCTTCCACCAACGGCACGCAGCCTATCCGGGTATCGCCGTTTTACCGAGCGCCACCTGGATTGTCTTCGTCTGACACGCCTGGTGTTCTCTAATCTGTTTCCGGGCAAAGCCATTTACAGCTCAGGGCTCAACCTTCTATATATGACGGCGGGCGGTGACCTGGGCGGCGCGCTGGAGCTTGCCTACCGTCATCTGGCTCTGGTCCAATCTGAGCGCGCCCAGGCGGAAGTTGCCGTTGACCTGCTCGAGCGCTGGGCAATGGGCGCACCCGCCGATGCCACGCCGCAGTCTCTGAAAATTGGTGAGACGGCTCGCCTGCTGGGCGTCAGCATCGACATCCTGCGGAGCTGGGACCGCAACGGATTAATCGAGATTCCCCGCGATCCATCCAATGGCTACCGGCGCTATGGAGCACAGGAACTCGGCCGATTGCGCGTCATCCGCATGCTTTCACGCGCCGGGTACAGTACAGGCGCCATCCTGCGCATGTTGATTCAATTAGACCGGGGGGAAACGACCGATCTGCGCCGTGCCCTCGACACCCCTCGCCCTGACGAGGATGTATACCTGGCGTCGGACCGCTGGCTGACGACCCTCAGCCAACACGAAGAGCGCGCCCGCCAGATCATCGACTTGATCCAGGAAATAATCCATAAGGAAGCCCGGGTCTCCGCGGGTTTCCGTGAATAGTTAGAATCTGCATTTTCCAATCCCTAGTCTCTAATCTCTTTTCACTAACCCTCCCTATGCACACCAGGGTTGTAGAATGAGTATGGAGACCTCAAATATTGCGTCTCCAATCTACTTACCCGGAGATGAAATGACCTCTCAAATCGTCGTTCGCGGCGCACGCCTGCATAACCTGAAAAACATTACAGTGACTATTCCCAAGAATCAACTGGTGGTTCTCACTGGTCTATCGGGTTCGGGGAAATCCACCCTTGGGTTGGACATTCTGTTTATGGAAGGTCAGCGCCAGTATTTGGAATCGCTCGGTTTCGTGAATTGGGGTGTGACGAAACCGCCTGTGGAGTCCATCAGCGGTCTCTCACCCACGATTAGCATTGACCAGCACCTCACGAACCGCAGTCCGCGGTCCACGGTTGGTACTGCCACCGATGTGTACACGTACCTGCGCATTCTGTTCGCGCGATTGGGGCACCGCCCCTGCCCGAACTGCGGCAAAGACGTGCCGCCCTCCTTCAACACAACCCTCGAAGAGTGGGATGCTGAGTCTGGATCCACGGAGTCTAGCGCAAGCGATGACGCTTCTACTTCTGAAGAGACCTTCCCCTGCCCGCACTGTGGCACGTCCGTTCCTGAGCTCGGCATGGCACATTTTTCTTTCAACAAACCGGAGGGAGCCTGCCCGACTTGCACCGGGCTGGGAACAGTCCATCAGGCAAACTTCCAGCGCCTTGTGGATGAGCAAAAAAGTATTTCGGAAGGGGCGGTTTCAGGCTGGAATAAGGCTTATATTCAGTATTACTCTTCCATCTTGCTGGCAGCCGCGGCTCATTATGGGTTTGACTTCGATCTCTCGATTCCTGTCAAGGACTATACCCCTCCACAGCGCGATCTGCTGTTCTACGGGGTAGAGAGTCCGCTCTTCCGCCGCCACTTTCCGAAGATTGAGCCGCCAACTACGACACGCGAGGGACGCGTCGAAGGGCTTGCCACCAATCTCCTGCGTCGCTATGCCGAACGGGTTCAGGATGCTGAGTATCGGGAGAAGATGGACGAATTCCTCGTTACCCAGACCTGCCCAGATTGCCAGGGAACCCGCCTTCGTCCGGAAAGCCGCGCGGTCCTTGTGAACGGTCAGAACATTATTGCCCTCTCGCGCATTTCGTTGACGGACCTGGGGACTTGGCTGCAAGCTCTCCCCAACGCACTCCAGGGGGAGAATCTGCTGATCGCTGAGCCTATCCTTGTGGAACTGAACGAGCGCATAGAGCGATTGGTGGAAGTGGGCGCTGGCTACCTTACCGTGGAGCGCTCCACGCCGACCCTCTCCGCCGGGGAGGCACAGCGGTTGCGTCTGGCGTCACTGTTGGGGTCAGGTTTGAGCGGCGTTCTGTATGTGTTCGATGAGCCGACCATCGGATTGCACCCGCGCGATACCCACCGCATGATCGGCGTCCTGCGTCGTTTGCGCGATTTGGGCAACACCGTTCTCGTGATCGAACACGACCTGGAGATGATCGCATCTGCTGACTACTTAATAGACTTTGGTCCCGGCGCAGGAAAACATGGCGGGCAGGTCGTCGCCTCCGGCACACCGGAGGAAGTCGCCGCACAGACGGGGTCACTTACGGCAGACTATCTGACAGGGCGGGCGTTCATCCCCGTGCCTGAGAAGCGTCGTGAGCCAAGCGACAAAGTCTTGACGATCTATGGCGCGCGCCAGAACAACCTTCAAAATATAACTGTACGTTTTCCGCTTGGTCTGCTGGTCGCTGTGACAGGTGTCTCTGGTTCCGGAAAGTCTTCGCTGGTCTTTGACATTCTTGATCGCGCACTCCGTAAACAGCTCAACGGTTCAGGCGAGGCGCCAGGCGACCACGATTCCATCGAAGGCTATGAACATCTCGACAAGATCATTACGATCGACCAGAAACACATCGGGCGCATCCCGCGTTCGAACGCCGCGACCTACTCGGATACGTTTACGCCCATCCGCGAAGCCTTTGCCGCCACGCCGGAAGCGCGCCGGCTCAAGTACTCCGCCCGGCACTTCTCGTTCAATGTCCCGGGTGGGCGCTGTGAGCGTTGTCAGGGTGCAGGCATGCTCACCGTCAATATG
>JAICRQ010000012.1 GCA_025966435.1 Anaerolineales bacterium
GCTGATGTTCTTCGCGTGGAATGTGGATAATCGCATAGTAAGAAGTAATTCCGTCGAACGAATTGTCCGGGAAATCTAAACTGGTCATGTCCTCACAAAGGAATGTCGCATTCGGTACATTTTTCTTCGCGAGTTCGATCTGCGCTTCAGAGAAATCCACACCTGTGACCTGGCAACGTTTACTCAGCATCTGACTGATCGGAATCCCCGCGCCGCATCCGGCATCCAGCACGTTTGCCCCGGCTGGCAGCCGTTCCATAAAATCCGCGAGCAAACGAACATCTGCTGAGTCGCGAGTGCGCTCGGCAAGGTAACGATTTGCTATGGCGTTGTAGCCTTCTCGGACTGTTTTCTTATAGTCCATATTAAGATTATAAAACATTCAACCCCACTCTTTGAACAGAATTTATTTGGAAATCATCCCCTCAATTTTTTCAAAGGCTTGCATCGCGTCTCTGCCGCGCTGTGCCCGGGTTTCAGAATCGAACAGGGACCAGCCTTCGTTATCCGCCAGCATCATAGCTTTCAGAAGCGGGAACAGGTTGTGATTGATATAGCGTTTGATTTCCTCATCCGTCAGGGTGGAGGGCGTGGGATAAAAAGGATCAATATGCAGTGAGATATGCAGAAGGACCGTTTTAGTAATGAGCGCTGCCGGTGTGTCTTTCCCAAACAGATTGTCGATTCCGATGAGGATGCCGGGAAGTTTTCGATTATCAGGCTTGGGTGTGCCTTCCCCATCTGGAAGGGTATAGGCCTGAGACGTATATTCGCCCCAGTAACTGATCCGTTCGTGAAAGTGCGGTCTCGTCGGGAAGCCAAAGCGGGGCAGGGCCTTCGTGGTCTCGACCCCGGAGCGGAATGCGTGCATGGTATCTTTTTTCCCCCGGATGTGGAATTTATCTACGTCATGAAACAGGACAATCCACTTTGCCAGTTGCTTTTGCTGGAGAGTCAAAGCTCGAAACTCGGGCAGCATCACTAATCCGAGGAATACGCACATCACATGAACGAGCGTGATCCCATCGGAATATGATGCCATCTTTTTCCACCCTGGTACCTGCGATTCCATCTGTTCCATTCTCTCGGGCGTGAAGAATGCCTTAACCTTCTTGTCCAGGTCGTCCCATAATGTAAGTTGCCCTGGTGCATAAGCTTCAACCAACTCTGCGATGAACTGATTTAGGTCAGGGAAGCAATCCTCGAAGACTGGAACGCCGTCCGTATTGTTCATGATGATTCGGAATGTTCCTTTGCAATTTCAAACCCGTTCCTTTCCCATTGCTTGATGCCGCCTTCCACCTGGAATACATTGCGGTAGCCGCGCCGGCGCAACACGGAACTGACCGACATCGAACGATTCCCGCTCGAGCACTGGATCGCCAGCGGTCTGTCGTGCGGAAAGGGCAATTCCTCCCATGCCACACGGCCGCCCTCAAAATGGAATGCTCCGGGGATATGCCCTGCGTCCCATTCGGATCTTTGGCGAACGTCGATCAGCATGACCTCATCCAGGCGCTCGCGCAGCTCCTTTACATCCATGTTCGGAATTGTCTCCACCGGATACTCACGCGCCCAGGCGTCTATGCCGCCCTCGAGTCTGCCCATCAGGTCATCGAACCCGATGCGGATGAGCTGGCGGGTTGCTGCGACGGTTTGCTCTGTGGATTCCGCCACGAGCACGATGCGGCTCCCGAAGGGAATCAGCCAGCCCGCCCAGGTGGTCAACGGCGCATCGACGCGGATTCCGTAGGAGCTCGGAATGTGCCCGGCGGCAAACGCGTCCCCGTGCCGCACATCCAAAACGACCACACTTTCGTCCATAAGCGCTTTTACTTCGCCAGGCGAGAGAGGCTTCAACACAGGCACGCCTCCCAATAACCTCGGACCTCGCTGATTGATTCCACGTAGATATTTATAGTATGTAGGGTAAGAAGGCAAACCTTCCAGTGCGCGTTGTATAAACTCTTCTTCGGAGCGAGCCAGCGCGAGAGGGTTGCTGGTTCGTTCGCGTTCGATTGTGGTTGTGCGCTCTTTGGATGCAGGCGCAATACAAAATGAGCCGGCACCGTGTGTGGGGAACACGTCGACATAATCTGGGAGTTTCAACAGTTTCTCATGGATGGTGTGGTAGAGCTGGCTGGCCAGCGGATGCGTTAATTGCGGCGTGAGCAAATCTGTGCGCGCCGCGCCGCCCACGATCAACGCCCCTCCACTAAATAACGCCGAGGGCGTTTTTGAGTCCGGTTCCACAAGGAGGAACGAGATGTGCTCCGGACTATGACCGGGCGTCTGCATCACGCGAATCTGGAACGCGCCCATGTCGATCACGCTCTCCTCGGTCAGAGGTTTGTGGTCGAATCCCAGCTCTGCCTCGGCGCTTGCACCAATCACGGCGCCGGTTTGGTGTGCGATCTCGCGGTTACCGGAGACGAAGTCCGCGTGCAGATGGGTGTCCAGCACATGGGTCAGTTGAATTCCCCGCTCGGAGGCAGCGTGGATGTACTGGTCCACGTCGCGCAGCGGGTCGATTAGAATTCCCTTTTTCGTATCGTGCGAACCAATCAAATATGCAGAATTCCCCAACCCCTTGTCGACAAACGGCTCGATGAACCAATTCTGTTTCATAAGGAAATTATAATCCTCCGAGTTTGAGAAAAGGGAAATGTATGAAAGATATTCTTGAAAAAATTATGTCTGATGCGCGCTATCTGAAAAATATTGAATATGGCGAGCCGCGCGCGGGTCACCCGGAAGGCAAAGTGAAACACCATATCGCCGAATTGGAAGAAAATCTGGAGAAACTTGTGTCGCGCCGTGCAGGCGAAATTTCGGAAGATCAGTATTGGAAGTTGAAGTTCCTGATCCATGTCCATGATACCTTCAAGGCAGATGCAACGCCGAATGTGCCGATTCTGAACCCGGACAGCCATGCCTCCCTGGCGAAGAAGTTCGCAGCGGAATTCGTGGACGATGAGGATTTGCTCAATATGCTCCAGTTTCATGACGTGAATTATGCGCTCTGGCAGCAATTTCACCGTACCGGTTCGTACGACGTTCGGCGGTTGGAAAACCTTCTTGAAACCATCCAGGATTGGGATCTGTTTCTAATATTTCTCATCCTCGACGGAAGCACAAAAGGCAAGGAACGCTTGAAGCTAGTCTGGTTTATGAAGGAAGCGGCGGAATATAAAGAGTCCAGAGTGGATGAGACGTGGCTGTTGTAATCAGGCAACGAGCGTGCTTTGCTCGATATTCGGCATGTTTCCCTCTCACAGCGTAGAGGCAACCGGAAGGTATTTCTCACGCAGGCTCGCCATGTGATGGTCTATATGACCGACCATCATATAGACCAATGCCCTCGCACTGACGGTGTATCCGCTCGCCGTACCGCGGCTTTCAATGGCTTCATCCGTCATATGACCGATGGCGAGAATGTTCGCCCCACGAAGAAACTCAAATTCCCTCAGGAGGTCGGCTAAGGAATAACGGTCGAATCCCGCCGCGCGGACGTAGTCCTCCTGTTCGAAGCCGGGCAGGGGCGTGAGGTCCTTGCGCGAGATTCGTAACAGCCGGTAGGAAAAGACGCGCTCCACATCATTAAGGTGACCGATCACTTCTTTGACGGACCATTCCTGCGGACCGGGTTTGAAGCATGCCTGCGGGTCGGAGAGGGAATCGAGCGCTGCATGAAGCTCGGCAATTTGAGCTGAAAGCGCCGCGTACACATCATTGCGTTGGGCGGCCCGTTGGACGTAATCTCCATAGAAGGGTGCGTATTCCTCAGGAGAAGGGATGGTTAGGCTGGGCATTGAAAAATTCCTTTTTAGGGTCTCGGTCGTTTTGCTAACATAAAGTCTGATGTATCCACAATGTCCGTCTATTTTATCCTTCAATCCTTGTATAATCTGTAAAAGATTGGATAATTAACGCTCATGCCCCCTGCCGATTACCCCACCCTGCCAGTTGAAAGCAAAAAGAAATGGACAGACTGGCTTTCTAAGCAGCACGACAAATCCACGGGCGTGTGGTTGAAGCTCGCCAAAAAGGACTCTGGCGTTCCCTCGGTCACCTATGAAGAAGCCCTCGATGTTGCGTTGTGTTACGGCTGGATCGATGGACAGAAAAAAGGCTTCGACGACAAATACTGGCTTCAGAAATTCACACCGCGCGGCAAGAAGAGCATCTGGTCGAAGATCAACACCGAAAAAGCGGAGAGACTCATCGCCAGCGGCGAGATGAAACCTGCCGGGCTCAAGGCAATCGAAGCCGCCAAACAGGACGGTCGCTGGGAGGCGGCGTATGCTTCGCAGAAGACTATTACGGTCCCGGCGGATTTTCAGGCGGCATTGGATCAGAACAAAAAAGCCAAAGCATTTTTTGACACATTGAAGAGTGCGGAACGATATTCATTCCTGTTCCGAATTTACAACGCTAAAAAGCCCGAAACGCGTGCCCGGCACATTCAAAAATTTGTCGAAATGCTGGAAAAGGGTGAGAAGCTCTAAATTACGTGGAAGCAGTTCTATATTGAGCCCAAATCTCATGGATAACTTGATCAAAGAAGTCATCCTCGGCAAGGACCATCAAGCACAAAGCGAAGTCTATGGCGGCTCTTTTGAGTCTCAATATATCGCCTGGGGAACCAGTGTCGGTGCGACGACGAAGCCTAATGAAGATGCGTTGGGGGTGTCTGTTTTAGGTGCGGAAGTTGTCCTGGCAGTTGCAGACGGTCACTGGGGAAGAGATGCCAGTGAGATCGCCGTCTCAAAAGCGGTGGAATTGCTCAACCCCAATGCACGTCCTTCGAAGGATAGCGAAACTCGGGCACGATTGTTCGCTTTGTTCGATCAGGTGAACACTGAACTCTACGAGTTAGCCACATCTTCTCCTGGCGCCTCGGCGTCGGAAACCACCTTAATTGTGTGTCATGTCAAAGAAACCTCTGAGGGGAAATATCTGTACTGGTCCAGCTTTGGCGATTCGTATTTGTTCCTTTTACGAAATGGTGAATTGAAACAGTTAAACTCACTCCACCAGTTCTGGCTGGGATACCTCTCCAAGTTGTCCGAGAGTGCCAGCTCCAGGTCGATTCTGATGAGGTTTTTGTCTGAAGAAGGTCGTTACGTCGGTGTTGCAAGCGGACTCGAAACAGGCATCGAAAAATTGGAACAGGATGACCTCATCTTTTTGTGCACCGATGGCTTGATTGGTTCTGATTATGAGCCTGAGCAAGCTATCCTTGATGAGCTGCGAGCGATATTGATTTCCGATTTGCCGGTGAAATCAAAGGTAGAGAAAATGATTGTTTTTGCACTGAGCAGAGGCGAACAGGATAATATTTCCTGCGTCCTGGCGCGGATCTGAACCTGCTCGCCACTTGACGCAATCTCCCGTCACGAAGATAATCAAACCACAGATATGTCCAAGCCTGTCAATGACGCGGAACTTCACGAGATTGTACAGCGCGTGGTCCATCAGGTGATGGGAACTTCTACGCGTGAGCCTGCTGTGCCAGCGGCTCCCTCTCCTGCGCGGACGGACGTTTCAGGGCGGAAAGTCGTTGCGATCGGTGCTGATCACGGGGGATTTGAGCTAAAGGAATCGCTCAAGAGCGAATTAAGCACATTGGGTTTTGAAATCAATGATATAGGGACGAACAGCAAAGATGCGGTGGATTATCCCGATTTTGCCCATGCGGTCGCGCAAGCCGTCGGCTCTGGCAAAGCCTGGCGGGGAATCATGATCGATGGGGCAGGGATTGGCAGTTGCATCGTCGCGAACAAGGTCCCTGGGGTACGGGCAGGGATGGCGTATGATTACTCGTCCGCGGTCAACAGCCGCGAGCACAATGACACGAATGTGCTGACTTTAGGCGCAGGCTTGATCGGCGTGAACCTGGCAAAGCAGATCGTGAAGACCTGGCTGACCACCGAATTTGCTGGCGGGCGTCACACATCGCGCGTGGATAAGATAAAATCGGTAGAGAAGAAGTATTTGAAATAATGAAACCTGACGCAAAACTGATCGAACAGCTTGTCGAAATTATCACCCGCGAAGTATTGGTGGCAATGGCGGAGGAGGAACAACGCGTCGACCACCCGGATGCCTACCAGTGCAAGTTCGATTGCGCAGACCATCTTTGTGTTCGCGTGTGTTATGACAAGATGGGGAATGTAATCAACGCCGGAGCTGAGAGATTGACGTCCACGCTGGGGGTGATTCCACAAGATATGAACCTGGCAAAATATATCGACCATACCCTGCTCAAGCCCGATGCCACACAGCAGGAAATCGCACAGTTGTGTTTCGAAGCACGTAAGTATGGATTTGCCTCCGTCTGTGTCAACCCGACGTGGGTGAGTCTGTGCTCGCAGTTGCTGAAGGGCTCGCCGGTTAAAGTTTGCACGGTGATCGGCTTTCCCCTGGGAGCGACTTCCTCCGAGACGAAAGCATTTGAAACGGAGACCGCAATCCAGCAGGGCGCGACCGAAATCGACATGGTCATTAACATCGGCGCGTTGAAAGCGCGCGATCTCGAGACGGTCGCAAGAGATATTCGCGGGGTGGTCAACGCGGCGCATGCGCATGGAATTATTGTCAAAGTGATTATCGAAACGTCTTTGTTGACGGATGAAGAAAAGACCATCGCTTCGCTGATCTCGAAAGAAGCGGGCGCAGATTTTGTCAAGACGTCCACCGGGTTTGCCGGTGGTGGTGCAACAGTCCATGATGTGGAGCTAATGCGCAAGGCAGTTGGTCCGCAGATGGGAGTCAAAGCTTCGGGTGGAGTTAAGACGTTTGAGGATGCCGCCAGCATGATCAAAGCAGGGGCAACCCGCATCGGTGCCAGCGCAGGGGTGAAGATCATCCAGGGTCCAGGTGGAGCTTCGTCAACGGGGAATGGAAGCAATTCCTCATCTTCAAAAGGCTATTAGGAGCGCAGTATGTTGATAGCAAGAGTGATCGGTACGACCGTATCTACGATCAAAGACGAAAAATTGGCGGGGCGCAAGCTGCTCATCCTGCGGCAAACCGATGAGACCGGAGAACCTTCCGGAAGACCGTACGTCGCCGTGGATACTGTGGATGCGGGCATCGGCGACCTCGTGCTGACCGCCGCAGGTTCTTCGGCGCGCCAGACGGACATCACGAAAGATACGCCGGTGGACGCGGTCATCATGTCGATCATCGATTCGCTTGAAGTGGACGGTAAGGTCGTGTTTAGAAAGTCTTGATGCTGAGTAAAGAAAGGAAACAGACATGGCTGTAAACCCTGCAATGATTGCCCTGGGAATGGTGGAAACAAGAGGATTGATCGGCGCCATCGAAGCCGCCGATGCGATGGTTAAGGCGGCGAATGTAGAGTTAATTGGCTCGGAGTATGTGGGTGGCGGGTTTGTGACCGTGATGGTGCGCGGCGACGTCGGCGCGGTAAAAGCCGCAACGGATGCCGGCGCCGCGGCTGCGCGACGGGTAGGGGAGCTCGCTTCGGTTCACGTCATCCCGCGCCCGCACACGGATGTGGAGATGATTCTGCCTCAGTCCAGCAAAGGCAACATTGGCGGTCGCTCCGAAGGCTCGTCGCGAAAATCAAAGTCTTCTGAGTAATTGATTCCTCATGCCCAAAGAGTTTTATACGGAAAGAGACATTGAAGATCTGTTCCAGCGCGGCATTCGTTCTTTGCAGGTCACTGAGAATGTGGTGCTGACTGAGCTGGCGTACGAAAAAGCCAGAGGTTTAGGGTTTCAATTGATTACGGATCGGGCGGACAACCCACCCGCGGCGCCAGTACGGCCGTATATTGCAGAACAGCAGACGTCTCGTCCGGTATCGACGATTGGTCCCGCATCTTCTCCCGTTGAGTCTCTGCCCAAGCCTGCCATTCCTCGCGCTCCCACTGAGCCTCAGGAATCGGGTGAGCGGAACGCCTCAATAGGAAACGTAGCCGCGGCGCAGAGGAGAGGCGATGTTGAGCAGAGGATCCGTTCTGCGGTCATCGCACGGCTTGGGAATCAGGTGGATGCAAAACTGCTGGATAACATTATCCACCGCGTGGTCAAAAGTGTAGGGCTGAAATAATGTTGTTTGGCAGGGTTCGAGGCACCGCCATCTGTACGATCAAATATCCCGGCACGGATGGGGTGAAGTTGCTGGTCGTCCAGCCGTTGAACAAGAAACTGGAACCGATTGGCATCCTGCAAGTCGCCGCCGATGTGGTTCATGCCGGTCCCGGTGACTTATGCGTGATGGTGCGCTCACGCGAAGCTGCTCTTGCGATGCGCGACGAAAAATTTGTGCCCATCGACCTCGCCCTCGTTGGCATCGTGGATGAACTGGAAGTGAAGCCCGATGGCACGTTTGATTACACGTTGCGACAGGGTCATAATCAATTCACTTAATTTTTTAAGCACAAAGGTTTTACGAATGATTTTGGGTAAAGTCGTTGGTACGATCGTGACAACCGTCAGCCACCCGCATTACAAGAACCGGAGGCTGCTGGTCGTCCAGCCGTTGGTGATGGACGGGGATACACCCGAACCGAACGAGGACTTTATCGCGTTGGATAACACGCAGGCAGGAATTGGCGATACGGTGCTGGTAAATCGCGAAGGGAATGGTGCGCGCCAGGCGTTGAACATCCCTGATGGCGCGGTGATCTCTGTGATCGTCGGAATTGTAGATTCCATTTATTTGGAAGGCTGATCACTGCATCAATATCCGGAGTCAAAAGACTTCGGATATTAATTTAATCCCAAGGAGTAAAAGGTGAAAGAATTCCGAAATCCCCACGACGTTCACAAGCCAGTTGGTTCCTACTCTCACCAGATCGAAATTAAGGGGAATGAACGTTTATTAGTCATTTCTGGTCAGGTTGGGATGCGGGAAGACGGCACGATTCCGGATGATCCGTTCGAGCAAATTGATATTGCTTTTGAGAATGTCCTTCGCAACCTTCGCGCAGCAGGCATGGATGTAAAAGACTTGATCAAGGTCACCTATTATCTTGTAGGCGAAATGGATACGGCAAAGCGACGCGAGCTCGTGCTCTCGAAGTTACAGGGGCATCAACCATGTAGTACGTTGTTATATGTGGCTGCCCTAGCCAGCCCTGCGTTTCGGGTGGAAATCGATGCATGGGCTTCGCGCGCGGAGTAGGTTCAGTCCTACAGTAAAATACCACCACATAGATGATTGATAATGAGATAAGGAGCTTTTATGCATATTGGTGTTCCTCAGCCTGTGGCGATCCTACCCGGAGGCGGCAGGACATTACAGTTTCTTGGCGTCACCCACAAGCTGACCAGCGACCAAACTAACGGTGCATTTTACGTTTGCGAAGCCGTGTTCGGGCCGGAAAGTGGAAGCCCATTACACATTCATCATTACGAGGATGAAGTGATCTATGTTTTGGACGGGGCAATTGATATCCGGCTCGATAACGAGAAGCTCCATGCGCCAGCCGGTGGAATGGTTCATTTGCCGAAAAAGATTCCTCATGCGCTACAGAATCCGTTGAAAACCCCGTTGCGAATCATTGTTCATGCAATCCCTGGCGGGCTGGAGCACTATTTCGATGACGTGGATGCCGCTTTACAAAATGGTTCTTTCAATGCTGAGCTTCATACCGAAATATCAAAGAAGTATGGGCTGGAGTGGTTGGAATAAGTCAAATTATCGTAGTAACGGCTTTCCTGACATCGTCCGTCAGGACAGGTGTAGCCGTTGATTTTGAAGCAAAGAAGTGTGTAAGCGACTACACTTGCCCTGGCGGGCAGTGCTAGGGGAGTCGCCACTACATCTTAGGAGGATTAATGAAAACAGGAATTGTCGGGAGTGGATTTGTAGGCGCAACTGCCGCCTATGCTTTGGTGATGCGCGGCGTGGGGCGCAGATTAGTGTTGGTCGATCAAAACCGGGGACGTGCGGAGTCAGAAGCAGATGATATTCTGCATGCGGTCCCATTTGCGAATCCTCTGGAAGTGACTGCTGGGGATTACGCAGATCTGGCTGGATGCCGGGTGGTGACCGTCTCGGCTGGTGTGGGACAAAAGCCTGGAGAGACGCGCCTTCAATTGTTGGAGCGAAACGCACAGGTGTTCAAGCAGGTCATTCCCAACATTCTTCAACATGCTCCTGATGCAGTTCTGTTGATCGCGACCAACCCGGTCGATGTGATGACGCACCTCGCTGCTCGTTATGCCGCGGAGTTTGGCGTCCCCTCCAGCCGTGTGATTGGCTCGGGCACGACGTTGGATACCGCGCGCCTGCGCAGCCTGATTGGGCGGCACTTGAATGTCGATTCCCAGCACATCCATGCCTATGTGTTAGGCGAACACGGCGACTCAGAGGTTATTCCCTGGTCTCTGGTTACGGTTGGTGGGATACCTTTATCCGAGTTTTGCCATGCGGGGAAAATATCAATCTGCCCGGAAGATTATGATGTGATCGATCAACGAGTCCGGCGAGCGGCGTATCACATTATCGAAGGCAAAGGCGCCACGTATTATGGGATTGGCAGCGCCATCGCACGCATTGTGGAGGTCATTTTGCAGGACGAGCGTTCCATCCTTACCGTTTCCACCCCGATGGAGGATGTGGCGGGCGTGAAGGATGTGACGGTCTCACTTCCAAACCTGGTGGGTGGGGAGGGAATTATCAAAACATTTTTCCCCAACATGAGCGAAAAAGAGACAGAGTTATTAGGTGCCAGCGCCAGGGTTGTACGTTCCGTGATCGATCAGCTCAATCCATAATCGATTTGAATTCCCGTTAAATAAAAGACATCCGAGTCGTGGACTCGGATGTCTTTTTCGTTCTATGTTTATTGCATTATCGCTACGAACTCTTCGCGGCTCAGGGTCTCCTGCTTTAGCAGGCTTTGGGTTACCCGTTCCATCGTTTCGCGCTTTTCGCTGACGATGCGCTTCGCTTCGGCGTAGCATTGGTCCAGGATCTGCTTGATGGCATGATCGAGTTCTTCGAAGGTCTTTTGACCGGTGCGCGGGGCAGCCATGCCTTCGAAACCCTCGGGCTTGTTGAACACACGCAAGCCAGTGTCACTCATCCCCAGGCGCATGACCATTTCTTCCGCCAGCTGAGTCGCAACTTTTAGATCGTGGCCTGCGCCGCTGGTGATGTCATCACAGAACAATTCCTCTGCTACGCGCCCGCCCATAAGACCAGTGATGCGCGCTAGGATCTGATTACGAGACATGAGCAACCTATCCTGTTCCGGGAGTGCCATAGTGAAGCCGCCCATTTGTCCGCGCGGGATGATCGTGATCTTATAGACCGGGTCGGAGTGCGGCGTTTCGTGCATCACCACTGCGTGACCTGCTTCGTGATAGGCAATGGTGCGGCGTTCGTCCTCTTTCATGACGCGGCTCTTCTGCTGCACGCCACCTGTGAGAGCCTTCTCAACGGCTTCCTGGAAATCCGCTTTAGTGATCGCCTCATGCCCACTGCGCACTGCCAGGATGGCTGCTTCATTGACGATATTTGCGAGGTCCGCACCGACCAGCCCCGGCGTGGATTTAGCGACATCCAGTAGGTTGACATCCGGAGCGAGGCGGCGATCTTTTACGTGCACTTCGAGAATGGATAAGCGTCCTTTAATGTCGGGGCGCGGCACGTTGACATGACGGTCAAAGCGACCGGGGCGAGTGAGAGCGGGATCAAGTACGTCCACGCGGTTGGTGGCACCCAAGACTACGACACCCTCCGCCGCGGCGAAGCCATCCATCTCGACCAGCAACTGGTTGAGGGTCTGGTCCTGCTCCATTTCACCGCCGCCACTTCCGGCATTGCGTTTGCGTCCTGCGGCATCAATCTCATCAATGAAGATAATGCAGGGAGCCTTCGAGCGTGCCTTCTTGAACAGGGAGCGTACACGGCTAGCACCAACCCCTACAAACACCTCGACGAACTCGGAGCCGGAGGTTGTAAAGAAGGGCACGCCTGCCTCTCCAGCAATTGCCTTTGCCAGCAGAGTCTTGCCTGTGCCAGGGTCGCCTACGAGCAATACACCGCGCGGCATCCGAGCGCCCATTCGAGCATACATCTCTTTATTCTTCAGGAATGTGACAATGTCAATCAGCTCTTCACGGCTTTCATCGATTCCGGCAACATCCTTGAAGGTTGTGTTGGGAATATCGCCTTCTGTATATTTCTTGCGGATGCCCGCCATTGCGCCCCCATTCATCCTCACCAGCGCGAAGCCCAACAAGCCCAGCATAGCTACACTGATGGCGATATTGATCACTTTATCGCCACTCATAGATTTCTGTTCCACAAGCTCGTATTGCAGCTGTGCCATCTGTGTTTCACTGACGCCCAGATACTTCATTTGCTCCAGGAAGGGAGCCGTCTTATCACGGCGGGTCGTATCCTGTGACTTGTCTTTGTAATAAATTGTCAAAATTCCAGTGTCGGGAGAATCTTCTATCCTGTTGACCTGCCCAGCCGAAATCGCTTCTGCAACTTCACTGAGTGGGACAGGTTCTTCATCGGGCTTTGCGGTCAAGAACAGAGCCCCTGCTATGATCGCCCCGGTGACGATCAGTGCCAGGGTCATTTTGCCGTACTTGTGCTTCTTAAAGAAATCTAAAATTTGGGTGACTGATTGTTTCATATGGCCTCGATGTCCTTTGACAGACGCTTTCCAATTCGAATTTTCCCCATATTACCGTGTAAACAGGGATCCTTAGTTTTCAGTTTTATTAGTATGATTAATCAGGAATAAGAAATATCGATTTTGATAATAACCTGATAAACTGATGTTACTGTGTGCTCCACATGACGCTAAACCCATAACTAGGTTACAAATTGTCGACATGGTAGGGTAGGGTGATTATTATCCGAATCCATTAGATGAGGCTGAAAACATATTAAGATTCCGCATAGTGTATATGATGAAAGGTATACGGATACTATACGCCCTGAGGCGAGGATTTACTTCATAAAAAAATAGACGCGCTCGCCTGTAAACAGCTTTTGTTTAGGATCCCAGGGAAATAAAATCGTGACAGCGAATTCCACCCTTTGACCATGCGGCGAGGGCATATCCAGCCATTGCGTCTGATAGGTGCCCGTGACCAACGCCTCTTCAAAAACCCCTTGCGGACCGATCACGATACTCTGCAAATCGAAATGAATATCCGGAAAGGCGCCCAATAGCTGCTGGTAAAACTGGGTTGCGCCGGCTTTTCCGTGCCAGCTCACGCCGCTATTGACCACGGTATAAACACAATCCTCGGTGAGTGTTGCCATCAAGCCGGGGATGTCGTGAGCATCTTCCGCTGCGGAATGAGCGATCCATAACTTTCGAATGGCGCGATATTCCTCCGGGTCCGCTCTGCGGCGGATCAATTTGACGACCTCACTGCGTACATTTGACTGCATGTTCTTTTCCTTTCAGAGGATTCTCTTGGAATTCATGAGCAAGAGGAGCTTCCGTTTGGATTTTGTTTCCTACCAACCTCTATGGCTCCAGCCTTTCTGAAGTTCTTCACGAAACCTTTGTACCCACTCTTCTGAAATATTGTCGGCTGTCTGTGCCAGAGAGGGCGGGGATATTTTCAGGCTAATTGTATCTAACCCGAGAAACGCTAGGACCCTTCTAACAGTCTTTTCATATTCCTGAATGAAATCTTCGTATACTATGGTTAATGGGACGATCCCTCCTTCGGAAAAGAACTCCTGAATCCCTGCTTCGCGCATCGCACACTCACAATATAAGTGGTGAATGGCATCGAAAGAGTATGTGTCTGCCAGATCGATTGGTTTGGGAGACACTCCCGGAAGCCGATGCCATTCCGCTGTCTTGATAGCCTTCCACCAGGACACTGCCAGCCGAATCTTGTTGCGCCGCGTCATAAAGATGTGACGGTGATTCGGTAAAGCATATTCCCAGATTTTTACGCGGTTGTTTTCCTTTGCTGGACAGGTTGGAAACCAGCGGAACGTTTCGATCAACTTCGTGAAGTGCGGTTCATGGAACGAATGTTTCAAGCCAAATACACCGTTTGCAGTACTGCCATTTTGCCACAAATGCATTTGAAGCTCCGCCGGACTTTTAACCTGATGATCGCCTATCCATGTGTATAACCACTCATGCGGCATGCCGGCGATTTGTGTCTCTTCGAGGGCTTTGCATAACAAAGTGCTTCCTGTTCGTTGTGTAAACCAGATCGTGTATGATAACTTTGGTTTCATGATTTCAATCCTTTAATTTGTGAAAAATCGATGATGAAAGGTATATAAGCATATGAGCTTTTATATCGGCTGCCCTATCTGGTCATGGAAAGGCTGGGTAGGCAATTTTTACCCGGAGGGCACGAAGCCCTCTGAGTTCCTGCGCGAGTATACAAAACGATTGACCACGGTGGAGGGGAATACCACATTCTATGCTGTCCCTGCGCAGAAGACCCTTGAAGGATGGATGGAGGACATGCCAGCTACCTTCCGCTTTTGCCCAAAGGTTCCGAAGGCGATCAGCCACGAAGGAAAATTACTGGACAATGTGGGGCGGGCACAGGGATTTATCGACCTGATGCGCCAGCTTGGGACGCGCCTCGGACCGATGTTTTTACAGCTTCCGCCGCGCTACTCCCCGAAACTACTCAGCGATCTGCAGGCGTTCCTTGCCCAGTGGCCGCGGGATGTGCGCCTAGCAGTGGAGGTTCGCCACCTGGATTGGTTCGACGCCCCTCATGATGAGGCGCTCAATGCGCTGCTCACAGAGCATAACATGGCGCGCGTAACGATCGATACGCGCCCAATCCGCGATTTATCGGGGGAGGATATCCTAGCGGGGTCGGTCTATCAGAGTCTGCTGGAGGCGCGGGAGCGTAAACCTGATGTCCCTGTGGTGCCGAAGCGTACTTCAGACTTTCTTTTCGTCCGCTATATCGGGCATCCCGAGATCGACGTGAACAGCCCCTATCTCGAGGAATGGGGAGAATATTTCATCCCGCAACTACAGGGCGGCGCAGACGTTTACATGTTCTGTCATTCGCCCAACAATTTTGCCGCGCCATATTTATGTAGAAAACTCTATGCCCAGGTAGAAAAAGAGGTGACTATTCCATCTTTACCCTGGAATGAACTCGCGGATGAGGATTATGAACAGGGACAGTTACTCTAAATATCCCTGTGAAGGTTGAGATCCTTCGCAGGGCTTAATTCTGATTCTTTCATCTCTTCCAGGAACAACTCAACCAGTTTGGGGTCGAAGTATTTGGCGCTCTGCTCGCGAATGTAACTCAGCGCTTTATGACGGGGCCAACCTTTGCGATACGGACGGTCCGTGGTGGTTGCATCCCAGACGTCCACGATCGTGAACAGACGCGCTTCAAGCGGGATCTGTGTACCCGCCAGCCCGCGCGGATACCCGCTTCCATCCCACTTCTCATGATGGCAATAGGGGATATGCAATGCGTCCCGCAGATACGCAATGGGTTCCAGCATATCGTACGCCAGTTGAGGGTGCTGGCGCATAATGTGCTGCTCCTCCTCGGTGAGTCCTTCGGGCTTCAGGAGAATATGATCGGGAATTCCCATTTTCCCAATGTCGTGCAGGAGCGCGCCGCGCTTGATCAGGATTAGTCGCTCTTCGCTCAGTCCCATTTTGCGCGCCAGCCTCAAGGTCATGTTGGTGACGCGCTGAGTATGACCTTCTGTCTCCCGGTCCCGCAGATCGAGGGCGCGAGACCAGCCTTCGATCGTGGCATCATACGCCATAACCAGTTCAAAATTAGAGCGTTGTAAATCCTCAAACAACATGGAATTCTCAACAGCTATGGCGGTTTGTCCGCCCAGGGTCTCGAGAAAGTCCAGCCATTCCTGATCGGGGTTTAACCGCGAACGATGGAAGATTTCCAGCACACCCTTCACTTCACCTTTTGTAACCAGAGGAACAGCATAATAGGACATGAACCTCTCATCGGCAAGTAACTGTCCACGCGTAAAATTCCGATCCGTAGCGAGGTTGGGTGCTTGAACGACATGTCGTTCCATGAACGCACGTCCCGCATTGTCCTCTCCAATGCGCAGACTTGTGGATTCAATGTTGCGTGTGTGGAACCCCTGCCCGGCGACATACTCCAACCGGCTGCTGCCAGGCTGCAGAAGCAGGACACAGGCAGCATCGACTTGAAGCTGCTTAACAACCTCATTGAGCACGATCGTCAGAGTAACCTCCAGGTCGAAAACACTGCTGATCGCGAGGTCAATCGAGCGTAGGGCTGCCAACCGCTCCAGCTGCTTGACTGTTTGTTCGTGCAAATACATACGGTGAATAGAATTGCCGCCGATCTCCGCCAGGGCGTTCAGGATGCGCAGTTCTCCTCTCGTAAGTTCGCGTGGCAGAGTCACTTTTATAAAAATGACGCCTACAATACTATCTTCTGTATGCAGCGGGATACATGCCCCGCCCACGCCGAAGGGAATCTGGCTGCGATTTTCTTCTGGGACCTGTTCCTCCTGACGAAACTCGCGTGCCACGATCGTTTTCTTCTGTTGGATGACCAATCCCGGAATCCCCTCGCCTGGTTTATAGGAAGATCCGATATATTCATTATCCCAGCCCTGTTGAATTTTTAATTCGATGACTTCAGAGACCGGGTCATAGAGCCAGATGCTCGCGGCTTCTGCTTGTACCAAAGAAACCGCCTGATTGAGCAAGCGTGAGAGCATATCATTGAACGTTTTTGCTGTCCGCAATTGAGAACTGACGAGTGCAATTGCCTCCAGCTCGCGTTCATGTTCTTTCTGTTCGCGGCGTACGACAGCCTCTTTTAGTTCACGTTCGAGAGCGGGAAGCAAGCGGGCAAAATTCCCCTTGGTAATAAAATCATGCGCGCCCGCTTTTAACGCATCGACCGCGCTTTCCTCTTCGATGGTCCCTGAAACAATGATAAAAGGCAGATCAATGCCGCTTTCTTTCAATACCCCGAGCGCATTTGGCGCGCTGAAACTTGGGAGTGAAAAATCACAGAGAATGAGATCCCATTGCTGGCGTGCCAGCGCCGCCCGCATGGCGCCAGCCGTTTCTACGCGTTCGAATTCGATTTCATACCCGCCGCGCCGAATTTCTCGTAATAACAGACTGGCATCGTCTTCTGAATCCTCCACCAGCAGTATCCGAAGGTATGTAGCCATGCAAGATTATCTGGGTGGAGCCTCGTTCAAAACCAGCCAGTAGAGCCCCAACTGGCGAACGGCTCCCACAAACTGATCGAAGTCCACAGGCTTTTGCACGTAGGAGTTGGCTCCCAAGCTATAGCCATTCAGCCTGTCCTGCTCTTCTTTGGAAGAAGTGAGGATGACCACCGGAAGCAGGCGGGTAATCTCGTTGGCGCGGATGCGGCGCAAGACCTCCAGCCCATCAATCTTGGGCAGTTTCAGGTCCAATAATACGACCTGTGGCAGGTCATGTTTGTCACGGGCCACGTAAGTGCCGCTGGCAAACAGAAAATCTAATGCCTCCGCGCCATCCCGTACCACGACCAGATCGTTCCCAATATTGTTTTTTTTGAGCGCCCGTAGAGTGAGTGCCTCATCATCGGGGTTATCTTCCACTAGTAAAATCATCTTACGTTCCATCCTTCCTCCATCACAAAGTAAAGTAAAACGTCGTTCCTTGTCCTTCTGCACTTTCCGCCCAGATCCGTCCACCGTGGATGGAAATGATCCGGTGAACGGTGGCTAAACCAACACCGGTGCCAGGGTATTCAGTGACCGAGTGCAGCCTTTGAAAAACGCCAAAGAGCTTATCGGCATACGCCATGTCGAACCCTACGCCATTATCGCGCACATAAAACGTCCGTTCGCGGACGTGGTTCTTTTGTCCGAATTCGATCATAGATTGTTCTTTTTTAGAAGTGAACTTCCAGGCATTGCTCAACAGATTTTCCAGGACGATGTGCATCAGGTGAGGATCTGCCTCTACCATAAGGTCTGGGATCAGAGAAACGGTCACCTGCCTCTCCGGCTGACTTTCCTGCAGACCCTGCACGATCTCTTCTGCCATTTTGCTAAGGTTGATGAATTTTGGCTGAAGGGCTGTGCGCGTGACACGCGATAGGTTCAGCAGATCGTCGATCAATATCGCCATACGTTGTGCGGCGGCGCGCACTCGTTCCAGATAGCCGCGTGCATCCGCTGGGAGTTGCTCGCCGTAGTCTTCGAGCACGACATGACTGAAGCCGTCGATACTGCGCAAGGGAGCGCGCAGGTCATGGGAGACGGAATAGCTGAAGGCTTCGAGCTCCTTATTGGCTGCCTCCAATTGCGCTGCGCGCTGTTTAAGGTCCTCGTTCAGTTTCTGCACATCTTCTTCCATCCGCTTGCGCTGGGTCACATCGCGGATCGCCGCGCTGACAAGCAAGCCCTCTTCCGTTTCCAGGGGGCTGAGGCTGATCTCCACCGGGAATTCGGTGCCGTTCTTCCGCAACCCAAACAAATCCAGGCCGATCCCCATGGGACGTATGGGATGATCCCCGTAGTATCCTCCGCGGTGTTTGGCATGTTTTTTGCGGAAGCGCTTTGGCACGAGGACTTCGATCGGCTGGCCGACAAGCTCCACCCGATCGTAGCCGAACAGGTTTTCAGCCTGTGAATTGACCAGCTGGATGGTTCCCTGTTGATCTACCACGACCATTGCGTCCGGCGCGGACTCGAGCAAGCCACGGAATTTTTCCTCGGCGCGTTTGCGGTCTGTGATATCGCGGATCGCAGCGATGATCAGATGATCTTCTTCGCTTTCCATGGGGCTGAGGCTGATCTCCACCGGGAATTCTCCACCATCCTTGCGCCGGGCGTACAATTCAAGATCTGCACCCATGGGGCGGAGGCGCGAGTTTTTCGCGTACTGCCCGCGGTGGAAGGGATGAACATCCTTGAAGCGCGTCGGAACCAGCATCTCCACCTGGTGACCCACAACCTCCTCCCGGTTATATCCGAAAAGTTTTTCCATCTGCGCATTGACCATGACGATCTTTCCCTCCTGGTCAACGATCACCATGCCGTCCGGGGCAGCTTCGAGCAAACCGCGGAACCTCTGTTCGCTTCGCACCTGCTTAATGGCATCCTGTACTGCCGCCTCTTGCTCGCGGATCAATTGCTGCTTTGTCTCCAGATAGGCTTCGCCGATCCCTCGGAGGGCAATATCAATTAAAGTGTCCATTCCATGCATGGCAGACAACAGGAGTTCAGCGGAATCTCCATAGGTGTTTACCAGATATGGCATCATCACTCTGCGAAACACACTGATGAGTTCAAACCAGGCTCGAAAACTCAGCCCACCGCGGGCATAGTTCATCCCCTGCTGCTGAAGGTTTGTAAGGTAGGGCTCCCAATCTTGGTGCAAGATTGCATTCTGCTGGAACTCTAAATTCCTGGCTCGCTGCTCTTCCGTGGGCCGTGCAGCCGGGTTTTGCATAATGAATTTAAATTCTTGATGCTTAAGAGCCATCTCCTCGAGTTGCGCTGTGACTTCCTTCCAGTACGCCTCATATACAGTCCAATAGTCCTGCAAGCCCTGTTTTTCTTCAGGGCTTAGCTGGGGGATCGTCACTTTCGGTAAAGAGGCGTCCATACCTTATCCGTTCTGCGCTCGCTCCAAGAAGATTTCAGATAGGGCTCATGCCTGCTTGCACATGGGGGATGGCGTGACTTAAGAAACAGAGGGGAATCGGCTTCATGAATGCAGGAACCTCTTACGCCGCTTTGTGCCTCATTGAGTGTGGTTTCTCCATAAACCAGAGTGCAGGCTCTTAAGTACAACGTACCCGGCATTTCGTTCAGCGCAGGTTCTGACTTATGAAGTTGTGGATGGGCTGGGGTGAAAGGCTCGATGCGAATCTCAAGAATAAAAACTGGATAAATTCTATCCGATTTCCGTTGTTATA